>JAQCBC010000010.1 GCA_027621615.1 bacterium | reverse complement strand
TCCCCGGTGCATATGCAGTATAAGTTGATGATGACACCGGATCAGGTGGTCGATACGGCTGTTGAAGCGGTTCGCTTGGCCAAATCCTTCGTGGCCGATGTAGAGTTTTCGTGTGAAGATGCGGGCCGATCCGATTGGGATTTTTTGGTTCGTGTGGTTACAGCAGCGATTCAAGCGGGAGCCACAACCATTAATATTCCGGATACAGTCGGGTATCAATTGCCCGATGGCGACCGTGGGTTTGGGGCTTTAATTGCGTACTTAATGGATCGAGTTCCAGGGATCAATGCGGTGGATCTGTCTGTGCATTGTCACGATGACTTGGGGTTGGCGACGGCCAATGCCTTGGCGGGCGTTCGGGCGGGGGCATCTCAGATTGAGTGTACCATTAATGGTATTGGCGAACGAGCAGGCAACACCCCGTTGGAAGAGATTGTAATGGCACTGCAGGTTCGATCCGATGATTTGGGTGTGCATACCAGCATACACACGCCTGAAATTATGGCAGCATCTCGGTTGGTCACGCGGATTACGGGTTCAGTCGTCCAGCCCAACAAAGCCATTGTGGGGGCCAATGCCTTTGCCCATGAAGCGGGTATTCATCAGCATGGCATGCTGAAAAATCGGGATACATATGAAATTATGACGGCTGAATCGGTGGGTCGGGTAGACAGTACGTTGGTGTTGGGGAAGCATTCGGGTCGCCATGCGTTTATTGATAAGTTAAAAGCCTTGAATATTCAGGCATCGGATGCCGATGTTACCCGGGCGTTCGAGCGGTTTAAGCGGGTGTGCGATGTCAAAAAGCAGTTAACAGATCGAGATATTGAGGCGTTGGTCATGGATGAGCAAGACCAGGGAGCCACAGCGTTTATACTCAATACAGTGGCTGTTGTTACGGGCAATGGGCCGAAGCCCAGCGCAACGGTGGCCCTATTTCAGCAGGATCACGAATTAATTGGAACGGAAACGGGCGAAGGTTCGGTGGATGCTATTTACAATACGGTGGATGCCCTAGTGGGTGAGACGTTTGATTTGGTGGATTATGTGATTCACTCGGTTACGGGTGGGACGGACGCCATTGCTGAGGTAACGGTTCGCTTGCAAGAGCATGGCCAAATTTTTGTGGGGCGTGGTGCGGCGTTGGATGTGCTGGTTGCGTCAGCCAAGGCGTATGTCAATGCCATTAATCAACTGCGGGATAAACGGGATCGCGTATGACAAACATGAATCAATTGGTGGCGGCATTAGAAACTGCTAAAGCGGACTTGAATCAGCACCCCATTTATGAAACATTGGTGTCGCTGGAGTCGTTGCGATTGTTTATGAGCTACCATGTGTATGCGGTGTGGGATTTTATGAATTTATTAACGGCACTGCAAACCATGCACACAACGACAACGGTTCCCTGGCAACCGCCTTCAGCACCCGTGTTAGCGTATTTTGTTAATGCGATTAAGTTGGAAGAAGAGTCCGATTGTATTGATGGGCAGTACACGAGCCATTTTCAATTTTACCGACAAAGCATGGTTGATTTAGGTGTTGACGATGGGCCCATTGATTCATTTTTGACGGATGTTTCAAAAAATTACAATAACGCATTAGACCGGTCCCCCGAGCCGGTTCGGCCGTTTTTAATGCATACACGGGCGTGTATTCAAGCGGGTCCGGTGGCGGTAGCCGCCAGTTTTGCCTTTGGTCGAGAAACCATAATCCCCGCGATGTTTTCCCGTATTTTAGCGCAATTGCCCGACGATGGGGCGCATCAGCGATTTAAGGCGTATCTGGATCGACATATTGAATTGGATGGGGATGAACATGGCGATTTAGCCCAAGAATTAGTCGCAACCACCTGTGGGGAGTCTCAGCCTGCTTGGGAGCAGGCGACGCAGTGGGCCTTGTCGGCGATACAAGCGCGGATTGCATTGTATTCAGCGATTCAAAACGCAGTTTAAACAAGCTAATACGTCAATAAAATATCGGCATTGTTGTGTCCGTAGGCGGTGAGGGTGTACCCGGTGTCTGTGCGGGTGTAAACAAGTTGGCCGCTGGGGTCTGAGGTTGTGTAGCTGGTTTGCGTAAAGGGGTTTTGGGTGTTGCCCAAAGCGCCATCGGATTGCAAGGTGGCAAGGAGTGCTTCAATAGGTTGGGTTTGTGGGTAGTCTCTGTGGGTGAGGTAATGGGATTCCAGAGCCAATTGAATAGCGGTTGCGGCTGTTCGCACGTTGGCTTCTTTGGCCTTGATGCGAATGAGTGAGAACTTCGGGGTTGCCATGGCGGTGAGTATGCCAATGATTGTCAAGGTCAAGACTAGCTCAATTAGCGTAAACCCTTTTAGATTATAACAATTATCTTGCGTTAATTTATTCATGGAAATCATTTTAGCACATACTTGTGTATTCAGCCATGGTTTGGTACAGTAATAGAGTTGTGTGGAGGGATGGCAGAGCGGTCAATTGCAGCAGACTGTAAATCTGCCGAGTTTATCTCTACGTTGGTTCGAATCCAGCTCCCTCCACCATTGAGTTTTTTTTATATAGTGTTTTTAAGGAGGAGAAATATGCCAACAAATTCTATTAGTTCAGCCAGTAGTTCAAGCAGCAGATCTAGTAGCGTGGCCAGCATCTAATAAACCCTGACACTCACTGCCTAAACGGTGACCGTCAGGGCAGCGTAGTACACAATAAGTCAAAAGATTTGTATAATCAATCGGTATGCACAACAACGCAAACAAACGGCCACGACTCGATGAAATGCTGTCTCCAGAGGTATTCAATGCATGCTATTGGTTGAAGTCAGAGTTGAAACGCTTTTGCAAACAAAATGGTTTGCCCGTTACGGGAAGTAAACATGCGCTCAATACAATAATATACGAATTTTTAAGTTCTGGAAGAAAGACGGCTATGAGTTATTCGGATAAACCGAAACAGAAAACACAGATGCCACTAATTTCAACGGATCAGACAATTGGTCATAACTTTGTGTTTGGTAAAAACAGTCGCGCGTTTTTTAAACAACATTGTGGGACTCAGTTTTCGTTTAATGTTCGCTTTATAAAGTGGGTCCGAGACAACCCCAACAAGACACTAGCCGAAGCGGTTATAGCCTGGCAGTTGATTAAGGAAGAAAAAAAACAGGGTCAATATCAATCAGAAATAGGCAATCAGTTTGAGTATAACCAGTATACCAGAGATTTTTTTAAGTATTCTAGAGATAACAAGTTAAAGTTATCAAGAATAGCCTGTATTCAATGCTGGAAGGCCAAAAAAGATAGTCCAAACAGTATGTCTAAGCGAGTTTTATTTGAGCCTAATGATATCGATGTTTTGAATTTGGATCATTAACCGTGGCTTGATAAATGAATGAGTGCTTTCAACACAGGATCTGCGTGGCACAAGGCCAAAACCCCCGATTCCCAAGCGGATTGCGATAAAATACTGTGGGGTTTGCATGCTTGCTACTATAGCACACGTGTCCCATGGCCATGCGGGTTTGTGCTAAAATATAGAATCTATGAGCAGCGCAATTAAACTGCATCGACAACTGGGGGTTTGGGGGGCGGCCATGATGGGGTTGGGGTCTATTTTAGGTACTGGTGTTTTTGTTAGCTTGGCCATTGTGGCGGATATTACCGGTCCTTCGGTTATTTTAGCTTGTGCGATTGCGGCTGTGTTGGCTGCCTGCAATGCCATGAGTACCGTTCAATTATCGGTGAGCCATCCAGTAAGCGGTGGTGCGTATGAATATGCGAGCCGGTATTTAAATGCCCGGCTGGGGTTTGTGGCTGGTTGGTTGTTTTTATTGGCCAAAGTAGCCTCGGCTGCGACAGCCGCTTTGGGGTTTGCCACGTATTTTCGAGCGGGGTTTTCAGCAACGAGTGCCATGCCCAGCGTGACGGTTATTGCCTTAATCACCGTGTTGATTATGACCGCTGTTGCAGCGTTTGGGTTAAAGCAGGCCAATGTAGTTAATATTGCCATGGTTTTAATTACGATTGGCTCATTGATCTTGTTTGTTATTACCGGATTTCAAACCAACCATGCGCCCATTATCACTAGCCTAACCCCATTTTTCTCTGGAACGATTAAAGAGTTTTTGTATGGGGTTGCGTTGGCCTTTGTGGCGTATGCGGGGTACGGGCGTATTGCGACGTTGGGGGAAGAGGTGCGGTACCCCAAAGAAACGATTCCTAAAGCGATTGGCCTCACAGTTGTGATCAGTGCCGTCCTTTATATTACGGTCTCTTTGGTGGCCATTATGTTGACGGGGGGCGAGTTTCATGCGGTACTGGCGGAAAACCCCACGGTGGCGCCCCTGATTCATGTCGCACAAGTGGCTCAACTGCCCTTTAGCCGCAGTATTTTGGTGTTTGGTGCGATGACCGCTATGTTGGGTGTGTTGCTGAATTTGATCTTAGGCTTGTCTCGAACAATCTTGGCCATGGGTCGACGCGGCGATATGCCCAGGATATTAACTCGGTTAAACGCCAATCGAACCACGCCGTATATGGCTGTGCTGTTTGTGGGGGTGTTAATTTTAGCCATTACCAGTGCGGGTGATTTAAAATTAGCCTGGACGTTTAGTGCGCTGAATGTGTTGGTCTATTATTCTATTACGAATTTGGCCGCTTTAAAAATTAAAGGCTCGGAGCGGTTTATTAGTCCGTGGGTCTCGCGGTTTGGCTTTGTCGGGTGCTTGTTTTTATCCGTCTGGATTGACTCAGACGTGTGGATTTTAGGGAGTGTCTTGTTGGGGGTTGGGTTTATGATTCGGTGGGTGATGCGGGTTTCAAATCGGGGACTGAAAACAGAATAGGCAAGCCGGTTTTGGCTTGAATAATGGCTATGTTGTCGGTGGCAATGGGGTCTGGCGTGTTGGGGTCAACGGCATTAAACACAAGCCCCACAATGGGAATATTGGCGGTGCGCAAGGCCTGAACGGTGAGCAAGCTGTGGTTAATACACCCCAATGTGTTGCCAATGACAACAACCGTTGGCAAGGCCAGTGCCGTCACACAATCCAATAAGGTTTCGGTTGGGGTGATCGGGACAAGAATGCCCCCAGCACCTTCACAAATTACGGTGTCAAACTGGTGAGCGAGTCGGTGAAAGGCGGCATGAATGGCCGGTGGCTGAATGGTTGTGTGTTCCAATTCAGCTGCCAAATGGGGGGATGCGGGATAGGGAAAGTGATACGGGCAACAGTCTGCCAAGACTTCGGGTGGGCGCTGTCGAATGACCCAATGCGTCGCCAAGTCTTCAGCCATAGGGGCCGAACACCCCGTTTGAATCCATTTTTGTGTGATTACTCGTCGGTTGGCTTGCAAGTGTTTGGCAATTAAGCCGGTCACGATGGTTTTGCCTACCCCGGTGTTGGTCCCGGTAACGAATAGGTGCTGGGGCCATTGGATTGTGGATGGAATGTCAAAATCAATCATAATTGCGGATGCTAATGAGGGTATACGTGGCCCAAATGCCACCAAAGAGTCTGTGATAGAGGGCGTCTAAGGCGTCTAACCGGCTGGGCGTCCATATATGCATGCCTGTGGGCATGGCGGTGCCGGTGTGTTTAATGGCCTTCAGGAGGGCTGGCATAGACGCATACGCGACGGTTAGGCGGGTGTGGCTAAGTACCACCCGCCCCCACCGGTTGGCCAAGTCATTGGCATAGTCATCAGCGGTCCGAAACCGTGTTGCAGGAATGGGTGCATGGTCGGGCCAACCCATGCGCAGGACTTGATTCAATTCCGTATAGGTTTCGGGTCCAAACATATGCAGGTTAAATCGCCCATTGGGGGCTAGGTTTCGGGCCATAATGGGGGCTATGGGGCCGTTCACCCACTGCAGGCTCCCATGACTGCTGATAAAGTCCACGGGTGTTGGGTGGGTATACGTATCGGCGTTCCCAATGGTCCAGGTGATACCACTATGTAGCGTCTGAGCTTCTTGAATCATGGCGGGGGATTGATCCAGCCCGGTTAGGGTGGCGATTGGGTAGCGCTGATTCAGTTTAAAAGTGTTTATACCCGTGCCGCAGCCAATGTCTAGAATATGGGCGGGGGCGGTCTCTGGGTATGTCGGTAGAACCGTATCAAATAAGTGCTGTTGCACGATGCTGAATTGGGTATACGTGGGCGCCGCTGTATCAAACATTGTCTGTACGATGTTGGTTGAGTTGCTGCTGAAACTCAGTATTTAGAAAGGGAAAATGCCCGGCATTTAGGGTCTGGCATTCGGTATTTAGCCGGTCGGCGAATAGCCGGGTCGCATGTATGGGGGCAACTGCATCGTGGTGGCCGTGATAGAGCGTGAGCGCCGGCCATTCGGCCAATGGTTTCACGTGAAACGGTCGTTCCAGTTGGGCTAAGCCTTGGATCAAATCGGGGCCGGACCACATGGTGTGGCAGAGGGGTTGAAAGTAGTGCTGAAATCGTTGGTATTCGGTGGCGTTTTGAAAACAGGCAGCATGAAAATTGTCTAAAACAGCCGTTGGGTTTTTGGCAATGGTCTTTTTAAATCGGGTAATGGTTTTGGGGTCGTAGTGTGCACATACCCCTACCAGATAGATATGCTTGAGATAGGGCGCTAAGTCGGGTAACCAGTACGACAGCATGAATCCGCCCAACGAAAAGGCCAAGCAATCCAGGGGGCCATGGGTCTTGGCATACGTGATCCAAGCGGCTGAATCCAGGTGCCAATCGGCAGTATAGCTGAAATCGGGGATGCGATGATTGGGGATTGATTGAAAACAGTGGGGGGAAATCCCCCAGCCAGGGATGATGAGTAGCGGGTTCATACTAGGCTTTTCCAAGCCTGAGCAAGGGCGTCAATGGCGTCTGAGGTATGGTCTGCACGCAGGCTGATGCGGATGAGATCCTGGTGTTTGGGGACGGTGGGATGCCGAATGGCCGTGGTGATGAGGCCTTGGCGAGCCAGCTGATTCGCATATGCAAGGGCTTTCTCGGGGGTCCCTACTGGAAGCGGAACAATGTGATGGTGAGCGGTTGGGGCTCGGTAACGATCCAATTGGTGGTGGCAATAGCGGGTAATAGCGGCTAGGGCGGCTTGTTTTTCGGCATGATTTTGGGTGACACTGGCTAAATTAACACCGGTCACAAAGGGTGGTAGAGCGGTTGAATAAATAAACGGCCGGCAGCGATTAATCAAGTAGTTGCGCAAGTCTAAGGATCCTCCGATAAAGGCGCCTAGGCTGCTAAACGCCTTGCCAAATGTGCCAATGATGATGTCGACATCATTCAGAACGCCGTGTGCTTCAGCAAGGCCCATCCCCGTGGCGCCATAACACCCAACGGCGTGGGCTTCATCGACGATTAACGTTGCACTGGCTTGGGTTTTAATGCGAATTAGGGCATCAAAATCGCAAGCCGTTCCAGTCATGCTAAACAGAGATTCCGTGACAATAAACAAGCGGTCATAATTGGCTTGATTTTGGTGAATGATGTGGGCCAAATGGGCATAATCCGCATGCCGATAGCGCTTTAGGGTTGCGGCAGAGAGCTGGGCTCCGTCAATCAAGCTGGCATGGCAGGCTTTGTCGGCAAGAATGAGATCGGTGCGTTGCGGCAAACATCCCAATAGGCCGGTATTGGCGTGGTATCCAGAATTGACCACCAGAATCGATTTGCCCAGGCGGGATGTCAGCGCTGATTCCAGGTCATTGAGGGTGGGGTAATGCCCCCCTAAGAGCCGAGACCCGGTTGCCCCGGTTCCGTAGTGATTAGCGGCAGCTAAGCCGGCTTGAATGCGAGAGGATTCAGTATTAAATCCCAAATAATCATTGGTATTAAATACATGCGTTATTGCCGTGTAATCGGAATGGTCGGGGATGCTTCGGTAGGCGTGGGTGTCGTTTAATTTAGACAGGGTATCGGTTAAAAAACGATCCAAGGTTTATTTTCGCAAAAATGTGGGATACTCCAGGCCATTATTCAAAGAGTCGAATAAATTATCGGCGTCTTCGGGTCGTGGCCGATTAATATCATATTGAACAGGAGGGGTTTCAACGGGTTTAGCTTCTTGAGCCGGGGTGTCGGTGACAGTTTTGGCTGTCGTTTGAGGGAAGGGGTCCCTATTATTGGCATCAAAACTGTGTGGCTGAGCAGGTGCTTGAGCCTCTGGTTGGGGTGTTGGCTGTGTGGATGTTACAGCAGGTTGCGTTGAACGGCGATTGTCAACAAATGTTCCACGAGCGGTGGAGGCATTGGCCTGGTGTTTGTCTGGTTTAAATCCCGTGGCAATGACGGTGACAATTAGATTGTCACCCGCTTCTTTATCAATAACGGATCCAAACACAATATTGGCATTGGCTTGATCCACTGCTTCATAAATGGTTTGAGCGGCTTGATCCACTTCATGCAAGCTCATAGTTTCACTACCGGTAATATTAATAATAACGCCGCTGGCACCGGTAATCGTTTCTTCTAGTAATGGCGACGAAATGGCTTGTTCAGCCGCTTCAATGGCCCGATTTTCGCCGCTGGCCTTTCCAATGCCCATCATGGCAGAGCCAGAGTTGGACATGATGGTTCGAACATCGGCAAAGTCCAGGTTAATTAGCCCGGGGATCGTGATCAAATCAGCGATACCTTGAACACCTTGACGCAAGACATCATCGGCCATTTTAAAAGCGTCAATTAAAGTGGTCATTTTTTCAGTGATTTTTAATAGTTGGTCGTTGGGAATGACAATTAAGGCATCCAACTCATCCCGAAGCGCCTGAACGCCATATTCGGATTGTTGTAATCGAACGGGTCCTTCAAATCGAAATGGCTTTGTGACAACCCCAATGGTTAGCGCACCGGCTTCTTTGGCAATTTTGGCAATCATGGGGGAGGCTCCCGTCCCAGTTCCGCCCCCCATACCAGCCGTGATAAAGACCATGTCTGCGCCTTCAATGGCCATTTTGATATCGTCTTTACTTTCTTGGGCGGATTGTTCGCCCATTTGGGCTTGGGCGCCGCACCCCAACCCTTTGGTAATTTTAGTTCCAAGTTGTAATTTGTGATCGGCTAAGCTGGTGTTTAAGGCTTGCAAATCGGTATTCATGACCCAAAACTCAACACCGGTTAGGTTGGCAGCAATCATTCGATTGACCGCATTGTTACCCCCGCCGCCAACACCAATCACTTTGATATTTGCGTACTTATTTAATGAATCATTACTCACAATAAATTAGTTTAGCATAGTCATAGGTTGAATGCTAGAGATTAATAGTAGAGAAATAGTTGACAATCACAGCTTCAGTTTTGTACCCTTTTCAATGAAATCAAT
This sequence comes from bacterium, assembly GCA_027621615.1. Taxonomy (GTDB): domain Bacteria; phylum Margulisbacteria; class Marinamargulisbacteria; order UBA6595; family UBA6595; genus UBA6595. The sequence continues at coordinate 3,197 of JAQCBC010000010.1, read as the reverse complement.
CATGTTTCAAAAAATTTGTATTGGGATTGGGTTAACGTTGGTTCTGGCGGGTTGCGCAGGGCGATCGTCCATGCATCAAATTGCAAATCCGACCAGTGTGGAGCCTCCGGTCATGCATCGAATGATTCAGCAGCACATCGTCGAAGGGGAAACCCAACGCGCGGATGTGGTTGCGGCGTTTGGGTATCCCAGCAGTGCGTTTCAGTCGGATAATGGGCGGACTGTTTGGTACTACCCGGGGCTGGGGTATGCCGAGTCGGAGACGCAGCCCTTTCAGATGCATCAGCATGCAGACCCCAATGCGGTGGATGTGGTGCTAACGTATGCGAGTGCTCCACTGGAAAACACCGTGATTCAGTTGCGTATTCGCCCCCCACAATAACTTACGCTCGAACTTTAATTTGGTACCACAACAGGCTAATCCCCATGAGTGCAGTATTGGGAGTCCAAGCGGCAACAATGGGGTGGAGCCACCCCAACAAACACAATCCCATAGTGATGGATAGCAAGACGTAATACGCAATAATAATGCCAACCCCAACCCCAACATTGACCATGGACCGGGTGCGTTGAAATGAGATGCTCATCAGTGCACCAATAAGGGCAAACGTGAGTGTGGTAAATGGCAACGAGAACTTAACATGCAAGTTGAACTGATCGTCCCGGCTGAAGCGGCCCGTGGCTTGTTTGTGCTGAATTTGGGCTTTAAGGTCTTGGCTATTTAATTGCTCGGCACGGGTGTCGGATGCCTGCAAGCGATGGGGTGGGGTAGTGAGTGGGGATGTCCAGGGGTCTGATACGGTTTGGGATTCAATGCGACGGGGCTCAATATCAAATTGAATGCCGTCACGAAACTCCCAGTAGGGGTCTCGCCACTGGGCCATGGCACCGTGTGTCATGCGAACAATGCGGGTGTGGGCATATTCAATGAGGGTGGCGTTGTGCAACGTTGTGGGCGTTTGGAGGTTGGTTGATGCATGCAAGCTGTATTTAAGGTAACCCGCGGAATCAAAGGATTGATAATGAACGGCGGGTATGCGCACCGTTTGTGTAAATTGTTGGGTGATGCGCTCAGCGGCCTGATTGCTGGGCGCAACGCCGTATTCGTTAATGCCAATACTGACTAGGCTGAGCAGCAAGCTAATGCCAATAATGGGTTGAATTAATCGTGGAATCGATATGCCCATGGCACGGACGCTTACAATGGCCAGTTGTTGGTTGAGTTGGCTCACACTGACCAGGCTGGCACACAGACTACCCATGGGCACGGCATACAGTAAAATTCCGGGCAGTTGATAGAGCAACAAGAGTGTCGCTGGTTTGAGCGGAATAGCGGAATCACTCACAGTCGCAATCCACGTGAGTAGTTGGGTGGATGCCATTAAGATAATGCTAATCATGAGCACACTAAATACGAATGTTTTGCTCCATTCAGCCAGCAAATGGCGATCAAAACGTGTGATCATAAATGAAACGATTCCCCTAAATAATAGCGCTTGGCATCGGGGTGATTAACAATGTCGTTCGATGATCCATGCAACAAAACTCCCCCGTCATGCAAGATGTACGTTTGGTCGGTAATCGATAAGGTTTCTCGGACGTTATGGTCGGTAATAATCACCCCTAAGCCCAGGGATTTCAACTGCATAATAATCTGTTTGATTTCAGCGACAGCAATCGGGTCAATGCCGGCAAACGGTTCATCCAATAAGACAATTTTGGGCTTATTAGCCAATAAACGGGCAATTTCAACACGGCGTTTTTCGCCGCCAGACAGTTCAATGCAGTAGGCATGTTTCAAATGTTGGATGCTCATTTGGGCCAATAGCCGATCCAGTTCCTCCTCGCGATTGATGGGCGCTTGGGTGAGTTCCCAAACCATTAAGATATTATCAGCCACCGTGAGCTTCTTGAATAACGACGTTTCTTGGGGCAGATAGCCCAGTCCCAATTGGGCGCGTTTGTGCATGGGGTATCGCCCAATCGGAACGCCATCAAATAGAATGGTGCCTTGATCCGATTGAACCAGGCCCATAATCATATAAAATGTCGTGGTTTTTCCGGCTCCGTTTGGGCCTAAAATGCCCACAATCTCACCCGCATTTACGCACAGGCTCACATCGTGAACAACTGTGCGTTTGCCGTATGTTTTTTTTAAGTTCCTTGCCTGCAGCATCCGGACTTATTTGGCGGTTGAGTAGGCCCGCGTTTCTCGAATCAACGATACGGTGACTTCACCGGGATAATCAACTTCAGATTCAATCCGTTTGGCAATGTCTCGGGCTAATTTGTACATGCGATTGTCTCGGACCTCAGACGGCTCAACCAAGACGCGGACTTCACGACCTGCTTGAATCGCAAATACTTTTTTAACCCCATCAAATGTTTTGGCAATGGCTTCCAGTTTTGTTAATCGCTCAATATATTTTTCGATTGATTCGCGGCGAGCCCCGGGGCGAGCGGACGAAATGGCATCGGCCATCATGACAATCACAGCCTCAATTGTGGCGGGCGCCTCATCTTCGTGGTGGGCATTAATGCAGTTAATCACCGCTTCACTTTCGCCATATTTCCGACACACCGTATCCCCAATATCGACGTGGGAGCCTTCGGTCTCAAAGTCTAAGGCTTTCCCAATATCGTGCAGCAGCGTTCCCCGTTTCGCTAAATCCACATCCAACCCCAATTCAGTGGCTAAAATACCGGCAATATGCGCCGCTTCCATGGAATGCTTTAAAATATTTTGGCCATAACTGGTTCGATAATTGAGGCGACCAATGAGCTCAATTAGCTTGGGATGAAATTTTAATCTCAGTTCTTCAGCGGCTTCCTGCCCAATGCCAATAATCGTTTTTTCTAAATTTGCTTCAGCATTTTTGACCGATTCTTCAATACGGGCCGGGTTAATGCGGCCATCCGATACCAAGTCGGTTAATGCAATACGCCCAGTTTCGCGCCGAATCGGATTAAAACACGACAACGTAACCGTATCAGGCGAATCATCAATAATAATGTCACAACCGGTTGCCGTTTCAAACGCTCGGATATTGCGGCCTTCTTTACCAATGATGCGGCCTTTGAGCTCTTCATTGGGCAGTTGAATCGCCGTTGTTGTAACAGCCGCTACCACGTTAACAGCTGTGCGTTGAATGGCATTGACCACCAATTCACGGGCTTGTTCTTTTGCGGTTTCTTTG
>JAQCBC010000009.1 GCA_027621615.1 bacterium | reverse complement strand
AAACACTTATATTGGAACAACTTCGGGAAAAGGATGTGAATAACTGGCTCAACCCGAACAATTACCCCTTCGCCACTAACAGGTTATGCACAGGTTATAGGTTGGCATTCAACAGGGATACAAAGTCTGATTTTGGCTTATATCCAATAATTCGATCGAGTTCAACACCGTCTTTGAATAAAATACAACAAGGGATACTGGCCAGTCCCAACGAAGCAGCCAAATCAGAGGCATCATCGATATTTAATTTACCCACGAGTAGCTTCCCATCAAATTCGGTAGACAGGTCCTCAATCGTTGGGGCAAGTGCTTTACATGGCCCACACCAATCTGCCCAAAAGTCGATTAAAACCGGTGTGCTCGATTGGATGGTGGTATTAAACGTATCCGCTGTAATTGTATGAACGGCCATTACAGTGCAAATCGATACATACTGGATACAGTCGTAGATTTGAGCAAATCCCGAATAAACACTTTTTGATCTTTAATAAACACTTGGTCAACCAAGCAGTTTTCTTCATAGTATTTATTAATTAAGCCGTTGACAATTTGGTCAATAATTTTCTCAGGTTTTCCGTTTTCAATAGCCTGTTTTTTTAGTACATTGCGTTCGCTATCTAACACAGACTGAGGAACATCCTTTCGGTTGATATACGTTGGGTTGGCAGCAGCCACTTGCATGGCAATATCTTTACCCAATGCGGCATCGATTTTAGAATCAAACCCAACCAATACCCCAATCGTACCATTCATATGAATATATCCACTGACATGACTACCAGCAACATGTTGGATGGTATCAATTTGGATGTTTTCACCAGTTTTAGCAACCATATCGGTCAAGGCTGTTGATAAAGGGGTTCCGTTGATACTGAGTGCATCAACGCTGGTATCATTGGCGTCTAAAGCAGCTTGAACCACAGCGGCGCCAAACGATTGAAACGTATCGTTTTGAGATACGAAATCCGTTTCACAATTGACTTTAACAATAAATCCAGCAGACTGATCAGCGTTAATTGCAATAAAAACGCCCCCAGCTGTTGTGTCTCGATCTGACTTTTTCACTGCTTTTGCTAGGCCTTTTTCACGTAAATAATTACAAGCGTCTTCAAGTGTGTTGGATGCGGTTAATGCTTCTTTACAATCCATAATACCCACACCCGTCTTCTGACGAAGTTCTTGAATTAAGGCCATTGTGACGTCCATAGTTAACTCCTTTTATTGATTAACGACTTCAGCAGTTGGTGTCGCTGTTGTTTCAGTCGATGTGTAATTTTGAATTTGCCCTTCTCGAATACCATTTACGAGTGTATTTAAAATTAGTTTGATGGATTTAACCGCATCATCATTCGCTGGGATTGGATAGGTAACTGGGTTGGGATTCGAATTTGTATCCACAATACCGATTACTGGAATTCCCAATTTAACTGCTTCTTTAACAGCCAAGTCTTCAGCGACAATATCCACAATAACAATGGCATCGGGAAGACCGCGCATGTTTTTAATTCCAGATAAATAACTTTGCAATTTTTCTAATTTTCTAGTTTTTTGTGATTTTTCTTTATTGGGCAATGTATCTAAAATACCATCGCCTTGCATTTGCTCTAATTTAACAAGACTTGAAATACTGCCTTGCAATGTTTCATTGTTGGTTAAAACGCCGCCTAACCATCGCTTGTTAATGTATGGCATACCACAAGATAATGCGGCTTGTTCAATAGGATCTTGAGCCTGTTTTTTAGTCCCAACAAATAAAATAGTTCCATTCTTGGCCGATAATGCTTCGCAAAATCGATAGGCTTTTCGAATAAGCTTAATGGTTTTTTGAAGATCAATCACATGAATGTCATTGCGTGCTGTAAAAATATACGGCCTCATTCGAGGATCCCATCGGTTGGTTTGATGACCAAAATGGGCACCGGTTTCCAGTAATTGTCTTAAATCAATGATCTTTGCTTTTTTCTTTTCGTTTTCCATAAAATTATTACCCTTTTTATTTAAATTGGTAGTATTAACCAGATTCTGCTACTTTACCATTTTTTTTTGACACTTTCAATAGGTGTTGAACAGCGTCTTGAATTGTAGTGGCCGAGAGAGTGGTTAGATTCGGGTGTTCTGTGGTGTTTGTTTGCTTGGGGGTGATGCAATATTGAAACCCTAAACTCCCCAATTCTTGTATGTATTTACTCAGTTGTTTGACGGGGCGAATATGACCAGTTAGATCGACTTCCCCCACAACCCCCAATAAGTGAGAGAGTGGTAATGTATAAAATGCAGATAAAATCGATAATAAAATTCCCAAATCGGCAGCCGGTTGGTTCAATTTATACCCCCCAATAACAGTCACAAAAATATCTTTATTGGATAACTTAATCGATAAGTTTTTTTCAAGTGTGGCAATTAAAACATTAATTCGGTTTTGATCCACTCCGACAAATGTTCGCTTAGCCATGCCGTACCCAGAGGACACAACCAGAGCTTGAATTTCAATCAAGAATACCCGACTGCCTTCTTGAATAGGGACAATCATGGAGCCAGATTGATTGGGTTTTAACGGACGGTCTAAAAATGATTTTTCAGGATGTCTGTTGGCGATTAAACCCGTTTTCTCCATAGCAAACAAACCAATTTCTTCGGTTGACCCGTATCGGTTTTTAAAACAGCGTAAAATGCGTTGGGATTGGTATCGATCCCCCTCAAAAAACAAAATAATATCGACCAAATGTTCCAATACTTTAGGCCCGGCCAACCCCCCTTCTTTGGTAATATGCCCAATAATTACACTATGGCATCCAATAGTTTTTGTTACAGAGACTAATCGATTGGCACAATGATGAACTTGAGATACACTCCCCGGAACCCCAGATAAATCTGAATCCTTGACTACTTGAATTGAATCTAAAATCACAACATGTGGTTTTAGATTATGAATTTGTTCAACAATGTTTCCCATGGACTGGGTGGTATACACAGTAAGTTTTTCGGACAAACAATTGAGTCGTTTCGCACGCAGTGCCAATTGAGCGGCGGACTCTTCAGCTGAAATATACAAAACAGATTGGTTTTTATCGGTCACGACTTTGGCCAATTGCATCGCCAATGTTGATTTTCCAATTCCAGGCTCTCCGCCCAACAATGTTGTGGCTCCCATGACCAATCCATTGCCCAGTACATGATCCAGTTCAGGCAGTGTTTGGGTATACAACAAGGGCATATCAATGGCAATATTTGTAATTGGTGTTGGGGGTGGGGACAGATCGGGTGTTTTTTTTGTGTGTGTAATAGATTCTTGAATACTATTCCATTCTAAACATTGGTTGCATTGCCCCTGCCATCGGGCATATGGTTCTTGGCAGCTTTCACAAACAAAGACCGGGGACTTCAAGACTGGTTGGAATGTGCAATGCGTTTAACAGGCGTCTTTTTTTTAGCTTGTTTTTTTCGAATAGAAAATACAATTTCATCTTTTTCTTTATTGAGTTTTGCACTGGCAGATATATCTTCTTTAACCCCGCGATCCAACATGGTATCAACCAAGACATCTTCAAAATGGGTTTGCAATGATCGGCGCAAGGGACGCGCACCCTGCTTTTTGTTAAATCCTTTGTCGACTAAAAACGATTTAATACTATCGTCAAATCGGATAGTAATATTTTTGCTTTTCAGACGGGTTTGAATTTCTTGAAGCATGATATCGATAATTTGCAATAAACTATCTCGATCCAACCGTCCAAAAATAATGGTGTCATCGATCCGGTTCAACAATTCGGGTTTGAATGAATTGAGCAATTCTTCGCCAATTTTCTTTTCAATATTCTGCTTGTCTTGAGTAGCCTCTCCAGTTTTTCGTTGAAACCCAAATGTGCTGCTGGTTTCGATGAATTGACTTCCCACATTAGAGGTTAAAATAATAATGGTATTTTTGAAATTCACAACACGGCCACTGGAGTCAGTCAGTCGACCATCTTCTAAAATTTGCAATAAAATATTCATGACGTCGGGGGATGCTTTTTCAATTTCGTCAAATAAAACCACGGAGTAGGGTTTTCGTCGAATGGGTTCGGTTAATTCTCCACCTTCGTTAAATCCAACATATCCAGGGGGCGCACCAATGAGTCGGGATACCGAATGCTTTTCCATAAACTCAGACATATCAATCCGAATCAACGCATCCACATCCCCAAATAAAAACAAGGCTAATTGTTTGGCCAATTCGGATTTACCAACCCCGGTCGGCCCTAAAAACAGAAACGAGCCGATGGGGCGTTTGGGGTCTTTAAGACCCAATTTAGATCGTTTGACTGCCCGAGAAATCGAATCAACAGCTGAGTCCTGGCCAATAATAGAACGTTTTAGCGTTTGGTTAATGTTTTTAATACGTTCTGTTTCTTTTTCAGTCAGTTGTTTGATATCAATGCCGGTCCATATTGACAAGACTTCGTTAATGACGGGGGTATCAACAATCCGATTTACAACGCAATATTGCTGATATTGCTCGGGGCTTTTTGGCGTTGCGACGGCTTTAGTATTTGAGTCACCATCCCCACTTTTAGATAGCTCTTGAATCTCAGGAGGTAATTTTGAAAAAGCAATCATAATTTTAGCCGCTGATTCATCCATAAGATCCACAGCTTTATCCGGCAAATTGCGGTCAGTAATATACCGAACAGACAGCTCCACACACTTTTCAATGGCTTCATCGGTGAACTGAACGCCATGGAAGTCCTCATATCGTTTTTTGATACCTTTTAGAATTTCAACAGCATTTGCTTTGGTAGGAGCTTCAACTAAAATGGATTGGAATCGACGTTCTAAGGCCCCATCTTGTTCAATGTGTTTGCGGTATTCTTCTAAGGTTGTTGCCCCAATGCACTGCAGTTCCCCACGGGCAAGCGCTGGTTTTAGCAAGTTTGCAGCATCTAAACTACCTTCAGATCCACCGGTTCCAATAATGGTGTGTAATTCGTCGATAAACAACACAATATTTTTGGCTTTGTGTGTTTCTTCCATAATTTTTTTAACGCGTTCTTCGAATTCGCCCCGGTATTTTGTTCCGGCAACCAACAACCCTAAATCCAAGGAAATAATTCGCTTGGTTTTGAGTTTCTCAGGGGCAAAATCGGTGAGGAGCCGCTGGGCAAGCCCTTCAACAACAGCGGTTTTACCAACTCCAGGCTCACCCGTTAATACAGGATTGTTTTTGTTTCTTCGGCAAAGAATCTGAATCATGCGATTTACTTCATTATCCCGTCCAATGATCGGATCCAGCTTGTTGTTTTTGGCTAAAGCAGTTAAATCGCGGCCAAACAAATCCAGCGTGGGGGTGGGGTGGGCGACGGATCGCGACTCACTAGATTTGTTGTCGTTGGTCATTTCATTAAAGAGTGTTTTTCGAAAGTTGTCTGCGGTGATTCCCAATTCTTCCAGTAATTTTGATGCAATACTATTGGGGTCTCGGAAAATAGACAAAAACAAATGCTCAATGTTGACATAATTGTGTCCCAACCGGCGAGATTCATCCCAAGCGGCCGTTAACATCTGCTTGGCTTGTTGTGTAAATGGAATGTTTGTTTGTTCGATTGTTGAGCCACTAAACTCTAATTTGTCTTCAATGGCTAATTTAATATTAGAAGCGTTAAACCCCATTTCTTTTAGTGTTTTTGTAACGTTGTTGTCCCCTTCACTGAGAATACCGAGCAAAATATGCTCGGTTCCTACATAGTTGTGGTTAAATTTTTTAGCCTCTTCTTGGGCTAGCATAATGGCTTGAATCGCTTTTTCTGTAAATCGTGAGAACATAGTTGTTAATCCTTAAATATTTTTATACTTGATAATCCTAAGATTCAACACATCTATTTATTATACCACAATCTAAATTATGGCAACGATAATGCTTGTAAAAACTGGTTGTTATGACTCAAAATAAACTGTGACCCAAATCGCCCATACATGACGTGGTACAGTGGTGATTCAAGCCGAATGGGCAGGGCTCGACGTGTTTCTGTATTGGCATTCACATGAATGCTTCGAATATGACTGCTGCTATCGGTTCCACATACAATTTCGAAGGTGTCGGGTGTTCCGATAATATGCGTGCCCAGCACTGGCGTATCAATCAAAACAAACCCAGATGTTTTTTGGGTTCGGGTATCAATAATCCACAGATAATGCATGCCTGTATCATCGTTAAACAAAACCCCGTAATGATGCTGGGACAAAGCTGCGGGCCATACCGATTTAATTTGACTGGCCGTTTGTGTCAGTTGAGCATCAACCTCGCCGGTTTGGGTGTTTAATACAGTTACATGCAGTGTGTTTCCGGTATAGTGGGCTGTCCACACATGTTCATTGTGTGCGATGGGGCTTTCTTGAGGCGCAAGGTCCCAGCTGTGTTTGAGGCGTCGGGTGTTGCTGTCCAATTGGTGAACCGCTTGGTTGTTGGGCATTAATACAAGGGCGCCCTTAGTCATTGTTGGGGGCATGCTGCTGATGTTTGGATATTCCCACAGCAACTTACCAGTATGTATGTCAATGGCGATTAATTGTGTGAATAATTGAAGCAATAACTGGTTGTTGTGAATCACAATATCTGGACTGGCCAGGGGCTCATTGAGTGTGGCTCGCACAACAACTTGTTGGGAGTCTGGGTCAACCCCAATTAACTGATTGGGATTGGCTCCTGTGACAAAAAATAACAGATCATTATGAATGGCCAGCTGGCTCATAATGCCGCCTGGAACGACCATCGTCCAGTTTAGAGTACCGGTTTTAAGGTCCCCAATAATTAGCTGGTCGCTTTGGGCAAAAGCATACCATGTGTTTCCAATTACGGGCGCGGATGTTAAGCCCTCTCGGGGTCGCTCAATCTGCCAGTTGGGGGTTGTGGTGTTGGGCGTGTTTATATGAATGGGAAAGTAGCGCGTGTGTCCCGATGTTTTGCCGCTCATAGACCACAAATACGGGGTGGTGTCTGAAAGGATTTGTTTGGGATCTGGGCCAATCCAAAAATGCTTTAAAAAAAACTGAATGTCCGGCTTCAGCGTCTGCCAGTGGTGCTGGGGTGTTTGAATCGACACAATATACCCGGTAGTATCTTTGACAAAATAATAGTCAATGACAAAATCGCGAACAGGTTTCAAGTTTTCATTTAAATGTGTTTTGCCATAAATAGCTTTAAACGATTCGGTTGCATTGGCTCGTTGGTTATCAAATAAAGTTCCCAGCTCGGTGCCAATGCTAATCCAGCCATCATAATTCCCAACCATATGCATATCTTGCAGCCGATTGACGGTAATGCCTTCCGGAAAGACTCGGGATGTAATTGATAACGTTACGGGAAGTTCGCTATGAAGCAGGATAACAGTTCGCTGATCCCCGGTGACCGACGCCCAATTGTCTGGAATAGCGTAATGGGTGTCGTGGGGCCCCAGGGATTCGGTTATAGCCCCCCATGTGGATAACTGCAACACAAGACCGAAAACCCCACACCAACACCCGTAGCGAAACCGTTGAATCATTGCAACAATGGTGCCAAATACTGTCCGGTAACCGATGCTTTGATTTTGGCTAGGTTTTCCGGTGTTCCAAACCCAACAATAGTCCCCCCATTATTTCCCCCATCCGGGCCGAGATCAATGACATAATCTGCTGTTTTAATCACATCTAAATTGTGTTCAATGACAATAACGGTGTTGCCCATATCGACCAATCGCTGCAAGACAGCCAGTAAATTTTGAATATCTTTAAAATGCAATCCCGTGGTGGGTTCATCCAACAAATACATCGTGTTGCCAGTTTGTGGGCGCGAGAGTTCTTTGGCGAGTTTAATCCGTTGGGCTTCCCCGCCGCTCAGCGTTGTGGCGCTTTGCCCCAGTTGAATATACCCCAAGCCAACATCTTGCAACGTGCTGAGTTTTTGGTGAATAGCCGGGATGTCTTTGAGGCAGGATTCCATGGCTTGGTTCACCGTCATACTCAAAAAATCAGCAATTGTATGGTTGTCAAACGTAACCAATAGGGTTTCGCGGTTGTAGCGTTTGCCATTGCACACATCGCAGGTGACATAGACATCGGCCAAAAAATGCATTTCAATTTTAACAGAGCCATCTCCCTGGCACACTTCGCAGCGGCCGCCTTTGACGTTAAAACTAAATCGCCCCGCTTTGTAGCCACGAATTTTAGCTTCTTTGGTTTGGGCCATGAGGTCTCGAATGGGGGTAAACACACCGGTATATGTTGCTGGGTTTGAGCGTGGCGTGCGGCCAATCGGGGTTTGGTCAATGGTGATTACTTTATCCACATGCTCCAACCCGGACAGGGATTTAAGTAGCGGCGATTTAATGGACTGGCGGTTGGTATGCTTAATTAATGCTGGCTTTAAAATGCTGTGAATCAAGGTACTTTTACCCGATCCGGAGACGCCTGTGACACAGGTTAGAATATTCAGCGGGAATTCTACCGAAACGTCGTGGATGTTGTTGTTGTTGGCGCCGGTTAATACGAGGGATTTTGTCCAGTTGCGGCGGATTTTGGGTGTCTTGAGTTTGTTTTTCCCAAATAAGTAGTCGGCGGTAACCGATTTTTTGGATTGTTTGAGTTTGCTGACGGGTCCGGAAAACAAAAGATTTCCGCCGTATCGTCCGGCCCCCGGGCCGATATCGACCACATGATCCGCCGATAAAATCATATCTTCATCGTGCTCCACAACAATCAGCGTGTTCCCCAAATCTCGCAGGCGACACAAGGCGTCAATGAGGCGTTGGTTGTCCCGTTGGTGCAAACCAATGCTGGGCTCATCCAACACATACAACACGCCGGTTAAACCCGCCCCAATTTGGGTAGCCAACCGAATCCGCTGGTATTCGCCGCCGGATAGAGTCCCGGCTTTTCGAGATAGGTTTAAATACCCCACGCCAACACGCTGTAAAAACGACAACCGCTCAACAATTTCTTTTAGGAGTTGATCGGCAATATGGGCTTCGGTATCGGTTAGTGTGAGTTGATTAAAAAATGCGATTAAATCGTCAATGCTTTTTTCTGTAATATTGGCCAATGATAGGCCCGATACCGTAACCGCTAACGCTTCGGGGCATAAGCGGCTGCCCCCACACGCATCGCAGGGGCGTTCAGACATAAACTGATGCAAAAATTGTCGCATGTGGTCCCGACGAAATCGGGTATACCGCATTTCCAAAGCCGGCATAATTCCATGCCAGGCGGCGGATCGGTTATCCGGATCCCCATACATAATAATTTGATACTGTTCCGGGGTTAAGTCGCACACCCGAACCGACAAATCAAACCCGTACTGCCGGCAGAGCTGATCCGCATCGCGTCCAATGGCGGTATAATCCAAATCTAGGCACCGTTGAGTGGCCAGTCGCAACGGCAAGGTTTCGTCCTGAATAACCAACAAGGGGTCAAAGGCCAAGTGATAGCCCAGTCCGCGGCATTGCCCACAAGCGCCTACGGGGGAGTTAAAGGAGAACAGCCGGGTATTAATTTCGGGCAAGCTGACTTGGCAGTCGGGGCAGGCAAATTGTTCACTAAATAGTTGGCGTCGATCGGTATCTGTCCAGATAATTTCAACCATACCTTTGGTTTGTTGGGTCGCGGTTTCAATGGCTTCAAATAACCGAGGCTCATTGGCTTTGGATAGTGAAAACCGGTCTACCACAATCGAAATGGTGTGCTTGTGATTGCGGCTTAGCTGAATTTTTTCAGATAAACGCAAGATGTCCCCATCCACAAGAACCCGTAAAAATCCATTGGCACGGCATTGATCCAATTCTTTAGTAAACGCGCCTTTTCGGTCTTGAACAATGGGGGCAAGCACCATGATGGTGGGTTCTTCATCAGTGGCGCCCATCAGTTGGTCCACCATTTCTTGAATGCTTTGGGAGCGGACCTCCCCGCCGCACGAGGGGCAGTGGGGCACACCAATGCTGCTCATCAAAACACGCAGGTAATCGTAAATTTCAGTGACCGTTCCAACGGTCGATCGGGGGTTGTGTGAGGGGGCTTTTTGGTCAATGGATATAGCGGGGGACAAGCCGTCAATGCGGTCCACATCCGGCTTGTCTAGTTGGTTGAGAAATTGCCGGGCATACGCAGATAGGGACTCGACATACCGGCGCTGGCCCTCGGCATAAATGGTGTCAAACGCTAGGGACGACTTCCCAGATCCAGACAGTCCGGTAAAGACAACAAGTTTGTCTCGTGGGATCGTTAAATCAATATTTTTAAGGTTGTGCATCCGAGCACCGGATACAACAATAGTATCGTTTTTCGATTGCTTCATACTTTATATAGTATGCCATAATTTGGCATAAAATTGCACGGATGGCTATCGACTGGGGGACGCAACGGCCTCGTAGGCGTAATAGGCTGAAACCCAGGCGTGTGATGGGGCCTCTTGCTTAAATTGTTGCGCGGCCCATTGGGCGACGATTCGGGCATCGGGCAGGGTTTGAATCCGAATTAATGCCGAATTATTTAATGTTGCGATGGGTTCGGGAAGCCCCCCAATAATATACAGATTACCCGATACGTTGCCCAGTGTGTTTGCCAGTGTGGCCGCATCGATGACATCCAAGGGTGTGAGGGGGTTGATTCCGTTGGTGTGAAACCCCATGAGTTGAATAGCAATCTGGGTACCAAGCGTGGGGGTCATGACTAGCGCGGTTCCCGGGATGGCGCAATAGGGTTGAGCCATGGCGGCGAGTGTGTCTATGCCGTATACTGGGCATCCGGTTACCAGTGACACGCTATTGGCAAGGGCAACTCCCACTCGAACGGCCGTATACCCGCCGGGCCCGGTAACAACCCCAATGGCTTCAATATCGTTAAATGTTTTCCCCACCTGTTCGCACAAGGCGTGAGCTTGCTCCACTAAGGTGTCCCCAAAACGCCGACCGTTGTCGTGAGACAGCGTGGCTAAAGGAGCGCCATTTGTATCAACAAGGGCCAACCCGTTGGGTTTTTGTGCAGTTTGAATGCCTAAGATCATAATTATTTATTAGTTTAGCAAATATTCGGATTCTGGGCAGGTGTGCTATAGTTAATTTAGTATGATTTTTAATAGAAACCAGTGTCTGGAAAGCCATGTCAGAAGACCCTAAGCCAGAAGATCCTAAGGTTGTTGTGAAGCAACTCATGCGGGCGGCATCGGTATCGGTGATGACCATGATTGGCTGTGTGGGTGCCGGCGGCGTGTTGGGATGTGGTGTTGAGCGTGTGATTAATGCGCAGGGTTGGGGGATTATTTTCGGTGTGTTGGCCGGTGTGTTGGTGGGGTTTTATCAGCTATACAAACAGGTGATGCGCCTTGGCCAGTAATATGGTGTTGCTGCGCCACCGGGTGATTCGGCCAGTTCTGATTGGCCTGGGTGTTTGTGTTTGTGCGTGTTTGGGCATTCGCCAATGGGTGTGGGGCCTGTCGTTGGCATCGGGGGGTATCTGCGGAGCGGTCGGGTTTTGGGTCTTTGTTCGGGCTCAAGAAACGGTGGTTGCGCAACGGCACTATGGTCGATTTTTTGCCTATTTTTTGGCTCGACTGGTGGTTTATGCATTTCCCATTGGGTATGCCGCAGCCTCTCCGATGATGAGCATGCCGATAACGCTCTTGGGTCTATTTAGTTACAATGCGTATTTAATTGCAGTGTTGATTGTTAAAGCCCGCCGGGGCTTGTAATGCTGGGTATCGATTTTTGTGCATACGATGGGTTGTTGGTGGATGCCTTTGGGGTGTTGTATAACCACCTGGGGGCGTTTCCAGAGTCCGTCGCATGTGTTCAGGCAATGCTGGATGACGGTAAGCCGGTGGTGGTGGTTACCAACAACACCAGCGTATCCCCAGACACCATTTCTATGCGTTTGCACGCAATGGGAATACCAATCGCTCCGAAGCATATTATTTCATCGGGTCGTGGTTTGGCTTGGGATCCAGATGCTCGGCGTCTAGTTGATGGAAAATCTGTGTTTTTAGTCGGCTCAGACGATGCGTTTTGCTATGTGCACGATGCGGGGGGTGTTCGGGTATTGGATGTGGCCCAGGCGGAGGCGGTTGTCTTGGCTTGTACATCGGATCAAGCGGATGGCTATGCGGCGGTTATTCAGCACAAACGAATGCATCCGGACGTTCCGATTGTTTGTATTAATCCAGACCGGCATGTTCAGGCTAATGCCCAACGGGTACCGGTTATTGGTTATTTTTCAGAGCAAATTGAGCGGCAGGTTGGCCCCATTCACTGGATGGGCAAGCCCTTGCCGGGGTTCTCAACGGTTGTACAGGCGTATTGCCAGACTGTTTTGGGGCTTTCGTTGGGTGCCAACTGGGCGTTTGTGGATGACAATCCAGACAACGTGTATCAAATGACGCAGGATCTTGGGGTTCAGGGGTTTGTCCCCGTTGAAACCGGTTTGGCACAGTCGTGGCCAACGGCATTGCCCCAATCCAATGCGTGGCGGTATATTCAACGCTTGTCGACAGTCCCCGACGTTTGGTACAATAATCCTTCATAAAATAGAAAAGAGATAAGTATGGACAAAATTGGTGCAATAAGTGAATGGGCAATAACAATATTTGGGAAGACAATCATCGTCGACCCGGTTATGCTGGGAACAACATGGTTTATCATGGTTGTTTTAAGTC
>JAQCBC010000008.1 GCA_027621615.1 bacterium | reverse complement strand
GGGTGTTTCTTGGCATGTGTCAGCAGCAGCTAGGCATCTAGCATGCGTTGAATGCATGCGGTAGCTTTTGCTTGGGTTTCTGGGTCAATCGTAACCTGTTGGTAGGGTTTCGGGTTGGTTAGTGCGGTTACAATTTGATCCAAGGTATTGGACTTCATATACCGGCATAAGGTACAGGTTCCAATAAATTGTTTGTCGGGGCGTTCCAGGCTTAATCGATTGGCCAAGCCACATTCGGTGAGTAGAAAATACTGTGGGGCTTGGGTGCCCTTAACCCGGGCAAGCATTTGCGAGGTGCTCCCCACAAAGTCGCATTTTTGGGTGATCTCGGGGTGGCACTCGGGGTGGGCTAAGATCATCACCTCTGGGTGTTTATCCCGCACGTAGTCAATCATATCCGGGGTGTATTCTTCATGCACATAGCAGGTGCCGGTGCTGGTGCGAATGGTTTTTTCGACACCCCGTTCAGCCATCACCGCTTGGATATTTTTACCCATCAGTTGATCCGGCAAGAAGAAGATGTCGTCGTTGGGCAACGCTGCCACAATATCGTAAACGTTGGAAGATGTAACACAAATATCGCACTGAGCTTTAACGGCTGCAGAGGTGTTAATGTAGCACACAAAGGCGCTGGTGGGGTATTCGCGCCGGAGTTGGGCAACTTCGTCGGCGGTAATGGAATCGGCCAAGGAACAGCCGTTAATGGGGCTGGGAATGAGTACGGTTTTTTGGGGATTGAGCAATTTGGCGGTTTCAGCCATAAACCGAACCGCACTAAATACGATGGTATCGGCTTGGGTGGCTTGTGCCATGCGACTGAGTTCCAACGAATCGCCCACATAGTCCGCAACGGTGCTGACAATGTCAGCATGAACATAGGAATGGGCCAAAATGATCGCGTTTTTTTCTTGTTTAAGGGCTTGAATTTTTTGAATCGTCGGCCATAATTTTAGGCAATCGTCTAGGGTGTAGTGTCGGGTGCTGGTGGGAGTGTTTTTCAGGGTTTGGTATAAGTCGTTGGCGGAGTTCATCGAAATCCAATGGCCTGTACGGGGCAGGCGGCTTGTGCGTGGCGGCATCGGTGGCGGGCGGTGTCGGATTCGGGTTGTTGTTTGACATACACCATGAGTTGGTCAGGGGTTAACGCAAAGGTTTCGGGCGCCAATCGAACACAATTGTCGCAAGCGATACAGGTGTCTTGGATGTAAACCGTTGCTTTTCTTGTCATTATTTGGATTATATAGTGTAGCATATTGGGCGTCATTCGTGGAGAAATTTCGTATGGTCTTCCAAAACAGAATCAATCTGTGGCATAATACAAATCATAATGACAGTATGGCGAATAGCAATTGTGGGGGCTGGACCAGCGGGACTGTATTGCATTGATGCCATGAAAAAACGGGGTATTCCCTTTCAAATTGATGTCTTTGATCGGCTACCAACGCCGTATGGCTTGTTGCGCGGTGGGGTGGCGCCGGATCATCAAAAAATGAAACGGCTGGAATCATTTTATGAAAAATTGTTGGCCGATGAGCGCGTGAACTTTTACGGCAATGTGGTTGTGGGTACCGACATTAGCATGCAAACCCTTAAAAATTATTATGATTCGATTGTTGTTGCGTGTGGGGCGGAATCGGATAAGCCCTTGGTAATTCCAGGCCATGACTTGCCGGGCCATTATGCGGCGACTCAGTTGGTGGGTTGGTACAATGGGCATCCGGATTATTCGGAATTGAAGTGGGATTTTTCTGCCGAGTCGGTGGTGATTATTGGCCAGGGCAATGTGGCCATTGATGTGGCGCGATTGTTGGCAAAAACGCGTTCGGAATTGGCCCAATCGGATATGCCAGAGCCCATGATTGATGCGTTGGCCACGAGTGCCATTCGAGATATTCATTTGGTGGGTCGCCGGGGGCCCGTTCAAGCCGCCTTTACTCATATGGAATTGCAAGAGTTGGGGGAATTGGCGGATTGTCAGGTGGTGATTAAACCCGATGATTTAAAGCTGTCGGCGGCGTGTCAGGCTGAATTGGCCGACAATCGAAAAGCCCAGAAAAATATCGCGGTTCTGGAGGCCTTGGCTGCAGCGCCAGTGCGTGAGACCAAAACCCGGATTCATATTCATTTTTTTAAAAACCCGCGCGAATTGGTGGGAACGGATGCTGTCACCGCGTTTGGATGGACCCAAACACAACTGGTGGATGGGCGTGCCGTTTTGACCGATATTCAGGGCGAGATTCCCTGTTCAATGGTATTTCGCAGTGTGGGGTATCGGGGGGTTCCAGTGCCGCAATTGCCATTTGATGCGTCTCGGGGTGTGATTCCCAATACAGCGGGTCGGGTGGATGAGGCATCGGTCCCTGGTGTTTATGTAACGGGGTGGATTAAGCGAGGGCCGACGGGTGTTTTGGGTAGCAACAAACCCGATTCTGAAGAAACAATAGGGACCATGGTGGATGATGGCATTCAAGAACCGGCGGTCATTCCCGATACGCAGCATCTGGTATCGGTACTCGAAGCGAAAGGGGTTCGTGTGGTTACTGAATCGGATTGGTATGCCATTAAAGCCGCTGAAGAAGCCGCTGGACAAGTATTAAATAAGCCGCGTGAAAAGAAAATTACGCGGGCCGATTTGCTGGATTGTCTGTCATCGTAGCCGATGCGAATTAATTATCGGAAATTTGTGCCCAGATTGGGAGTCTTGCTGGTTTTGGTTGCCGGGATGATTGGGCTGATTGTCCGGTGTTCGGCGCCAGCGTCCCCGGTGCTGGGTGGGGTTGCGTACCCCATTCAGGAGCGTGTGCACAATTATGTTCATATTGCCGTTCAGCCGGTATGGTACGCCGAATCCAATACGTGGTTGTTTTCGGTTCGCATGCAAAGTACGCAAAACCCTAGTTTTTTAACAATTCCGTTAAATACGGTTGCCTATATTGAAACGGATCAATACGGGAGCCAAGTCCCAAATGATTGGGTTTGGACACAGCAGGAGAGCCATGAAACGCATGGGAATTTAACATGGACGCCAGTGGTTGAAGCCGCAGCGTTGCCGGCGGATGGTTCGGTCAATACTGGGGGGCGTATTGCCTTGGTGGTGTATGTGGATGAGCCGATTGAGTTTAGTTGGTCATCGGCGTCCGCTAACGCAACATAGCCTTGCTTTTCTGCCACAATTGGCTCAATCCAGAGGGTTTTTCAATCGCAATGCACTTGGTTCTCAAGCCAGCAACGATGAGGCCGATGGCCGTAAAATAGGCCGAGCTTTTGACCCAATCGCGCAGGTGTGTTGGCATGAGTGGCTGGGGGATCCCGCCCAACACAGGACCCAGGTAATGCCTCAGATTGTTGAGCAAGCTTCCCCCGCCGCATAAATAAATGGGGGTGTTCGCCCATGATTCAGCCCAATTGGTTTTGCGAATCAGTTCAACTAACTCGTCGATCCGTGCGGTAATAATGGCGGTTAACAATTCGGATTCAACAATTGTATTGCCCCCGGGTTGGTGCACGCTAATGGGTTTGCCAGGACTGGTGCCCACACTGCCAAACAGCAACTTGAGTCGTTCGGCTTGTTCGGTATCAATGGCCAAACAATGGGCAATGTCTTGGGTGACGGTATCGCCACCAATGGGGATAATCGTAGCCTCGAGCAACGTATGATTGCTGAAATACCCCACCCGGGTTTGGCGAGCGCCAATATCCAAGACCCATGCGCCGGTATGCTGGTGTTCGGGTGTAATGAGCAAGTCCCCGGTGGCGACCAGATCCAATAAAATACCCTTTGGGTCTAATTTTAATTGCTTAAGCATTCCAAAGACAGTTGTGATGGGCGGGGTGGGCGTTAGTACAAGGTGCGAGGTAATTTCCAAGGACTTGCCAGAAACGCCCCGTGGGTCTTTAACGGTTGTTTGGTCAACGCAATAGTGGGTGGGGATGGCATGAATAATTGTGGTATCGGCATCCACATCCGGGAGTTGGGTTGAACGTTGGAAACATTGTTGAATTTCAGTATCCGTGATGGGCGTCGCTTGGGGTTTATGAATAAATCCGGTGTGCTTCACAAAATGAAGGTTGTCTTGGGGTAACGAGCAAATCGCTAAGCTGGGCAAGCTGCCAGCAATGGATTTGGCACGTTCCAGGGATTGCTTAATGCTGGATGATAGTTGTGCTTTGCTGGTAATGGCGCCTCGCTGAAACCCGTGGGATGGGCTAATGCCAATACCATCAATAGCAATGCGCTGATTGGCTAAAACGCGAGCAATAACTGTGCAGATCTTATGGCTGCCAATGTCAATGCTGACCAATTGATTAGCTGCGGTCATAAGTGTATTTTACTATAACACGATCGGTGTAGCGAAGATCAATATACTGCATGGTGTGGGTATCGGCGTTGTGCTGTAAGAATACATCCAGGGCATCCAGTTTTTCATCGAGTTGGGTCAGGGGGCCCAGTTTGATGGGTAGGGCGTCATTCAGATAAATAATGTAGTCGTTTTGAAAGGAGGTTTCAATTTGCAAGCTGCCAAGATTGGGGTAGCTGGATAGTCGATGTTTAATAATGTTGAGTGCGTCGATTTGGTGCTGAGTGGCAGGTGCCCCTCGAATAATCATCATATCCGGGTTGTTTAATTGGTTGGGGGCTGGGAGCCGCGGATTTAAGATGCTGCCATCGCGGTGCATGGCGGTCGTTTTATGGTTTTGGATAAAGAGAAAATCGGGAGATTTTTCATGGAGTGTAATGTGGCAGGTTCGCCAGTTTGGAAATTGATAATGAATGGATTGAATGCTGGGATGGGGCTGTTGCCATTGGGGTAGTAGTCGGGTACTAATTCTTGCCCAGAGTGCGGACTTTCCGACTAAGCGTTGAAATTGGGCGCGCTCGGTATCGTCAAGAAACGCCGTAGGACCCAGAGAGACGGTTGTTAGCGGCAGCCAGATTCCGACACTGATGACCCCCACAATACCCGTATAGATTGGCAAGGACTGCCAGCGAATCATGGCGTGACGTGTGCCGATTGCAGCATGATGTGAATTAATTCATCATAGTCAATGCCGGCATGCTTGGCTTGCGCCGGCAGATCGGACAATTCGGTTAATCCCGGAATGCTATTGACCTCCAAAATATAGGGGGTGTTGTTGGGTGTTACCCGCATATCCACACGGGCAAATCCCCGGCACCCCAGGGTTGTAAAGGCAGTTTGGGCAATGGCTTGGCACTGATGGGTGACCTGTTCAGGCAGGTTGGTGGGCAAAATAAACTGGGTAGCTCCGGCGGTGTATTTGGCTTCGTAGTTATAAAATTGGTGCTGAATGGGTTGAAGTTCTAAAATGGGCAACGGAATAAAGTGGCTATTTTTTTCCAATAAGCTGACGGTTATTTCAGTGCCAGGAATGTAGGGCTCAATCATGACGGATCCAAATTCAGCCAAGACCCGGTGATAGATGTCGGGGATGTTGGCGGCCTGATCCACAATAGACACACCAAGGCTAGAGCCTTCCGATTCGGGTTTAATGACAACCGGTCCGGGTGGAACAGAATCAATGGTCAAGGTGTCCGGGCACGGCAACTGGGCCTGACGAAGCAGGTGGTTGGTGACGCGTTTGTTCATGGTTATGGCACAGGCACGCGTTCGGGAGCCGGTATAGGGTGTGCCAATGGTTTCAAAAAATCCTTGGATGGTGCCGTCTTCGCCACCGGGGCCATGCAAGGCAATAAACGCGGTGTCGCAGTCAAACAGCGCATGGGGGGTAACCGGGTCAATGAGACTGGCCGAATGGCCCAGTCGGTGCAAGGCGGCCAGAACGCCAGATCCGGATCGTTTGGACACCTCGGCTTCATTGGATGTTCCACCGCAAATTACCCCGATATGACCGTAGGCTGGTTGGGTCACGGCGCCTGACAGACCTCTGGGCACAGTTTGACTTGCGTACGGGCATACACTTGGTCTTGAACATTTTGAAGCAGGGATTGAATATCATGAAAGGAGGCTTGGCCAGTATTAATCATAAAATTGGCGTGTTTGCACGATATTTTGGCATCGCCAATTTGATACCCTTTGAGTTGGCTGTCGTCAATCAGCTGAGCGGCGGATGCATCCGGTGGGTTTAAAAACATGCTGCCGTAGGTTTTGTCGCGCAACGGCTGGGCGGTTTGGCGGCGTGCGATGGCATCGGCAATGGCGGTGCGAATGCGACCGGTATCGGTGGGGGTTAAGTCAAATTCAGCGCCTACAACGGGCATTTGGTTTTCTTTAAACCAGCTGGATCGATACCCAAATTCGCAGGCATCCACCGAGCGCCAGGCGAGTTGGCTGTTGGCATCAATGTAATGAACGCGGTGAATCCATTGGGCAACCGTCTGTCCCCAACAGCCAAAATTCATCGCAATCATGCCCCCAATATAGGCGGGAACCCCGGCCGCTAATTCGAGTCCGGATAGTCCCCAGTCGCTACACTGCCGCAACGCTTTTGCAATGGGGGTTCCAGCCCTCATATACACGCGATTGTGATGGGTGTGATGCATGGTGGCGTCTGTGAACCGGAGGACGGGTGTTGGGTTGTCGGGGTCTAAAATCGTGTTGGAGCCGCCACCAATTAGATAGTGCTTGGGGTAGGTTTGTCGCGCTTGAATCAATGCCTCAGCCGTTGGGCATTCCACATACAACGGAGCCAGGCCAGTGGATTGAATGCTGGTCAAACGGGCAATGGGATAGCTAGACTCAAACGTTTTGAACAACACAGGCATCACGAGTTAATGCGTCGGATAGGGCATGGGCAACCATTGAAATTGTGCCTGCACCCATCGTAATCACAACATCCCCAGGCTGCAACGCTGGCGCTAGTTTGTCGGCTAAGGCGTCAATATCGGATTCGTATTGTACGGTAGCCGTGGAATGTCGCTGAATATTAATAAGCAATTCTTGCCGAAGGGCATCGGGATTGTTGAGCGTTTCGTTGGCGGTATAAATGGGGGTTACAATTAGCCAATCGGCATCATTAAAGCAGTTCGAAAAATCGGTTACCAAGGCAGCAACTCGAGATAACCGATGGGGTTGAAAAATGCAAACAATACGATTAGCATTGAGCGCTTTCATACTAGCCAGTACCGTTTTAATTTCAGTTGGGTGGTGGGCATAGTCATCAATAATGCGAATTCCGTTATGGGTGCCAATGGGTTCAAACCGGCGTGAAGCCCCTTGAAAATCGGTAAACAAGGCGGTTGTGTTGAGTAAATTAGCGTGGTATAAAGCAGCGGCTACCCCTAAACTATTGGACAGGTTGTGGTCGCCAAGCATGGGCAATTCAATGTCAACCAATGTGTGATCGGGGGTATTTAACGTGTAGCGGCAGCCGGTCGCGGTCATGTGGCAATCAGAGGCAGATACAGTGGCGGTGGGCTGTGTGCCATAGGTTATAATGCCGTCCCTATTTTTTGGAAGGGCTTGGGCGAGAATGGGGTCATCCGCATTGGCAATGATACAGCCGCCATGGGCGAGTGTGTTGGTAATGAATGTTTGAAAACTGGCAATTAATTCCGATATATTGGGGTAAAAGTCAACATGTTCATGTTCAATATTGGTAATAATGGCAACGGTGGGGGCCAAGGCTAAAAACGACCCGTCGCTTTCATCAGACTCAGCCACAAAATGGGTATTGCTGCAATGCTGGGCGTTGGCGCCCACATTTAAAGCGGTTGCCCCAATGGCATAACTGGGGCTGAGACCTGCTTGACGTAGGGCATGTGCCCATAGAGTAGCCGTTGTGGTTTTTCCGTGAGTCCCAGCAACCACCCACCGATGGGAATAATGGCTCATTATATGGGCCAAGGCATCCCCGCGTTTAATAATGGGGCATCCGGCTGTTTGGGCGGCAACCAGTTCCGGGTTGTCGGTGTGAACAGCCGATGAGACAACCACACAGTCAGCGCCTTCGCTATGGCGGCTGTAGTGGCCCGAAAAAATGGTAATGCCTAAGGATTCGAGCGCTTTGGTGTAGGTGTTTCGATTTAAATCAGATCCGGTTACCACAAATCCACGCTGATGATACAGCCGAGCCAAGCCACTCATGCCCACCCCGCCAATCCCGACCAAATGAATGTGTCGCCAGTTTGGATCCCAAGATCCCCCCAGTGTTGATTGATGCGATGATAAATCCCAATATTTTTTTTCTTTCAAATGTATACTATAATACCATAGATCGTATGCATCGTGGGTTTTCAATTTTAAAGACAGCCACCAACTCTAACGCACGACGGGGGCGATTGTGGACGCCGCATGGGTATATTGATACACCCGTGTTCATGCCGGTGGGGACGCAAGCGGCGGTTAAAGGGGTATTGCCGGACCAGTTAACGGGTCTGGGGGCTCAAATTATTTTGTCGAACACGTATCATTTGGCCTTGCGCCCTGGATCCGAGCTGATTCAAGCGGCGGGTGGCTTGCATGCATTTATGCACTGGGATCACCCGATTTTAACCGACTCTGGGGGGTACCAAGTATTTTCGCTCCAATCGCAGCGGGCCATTGATTCCGAAGGCGTTGTGTTTAAGTCTCATTTGGATGGGTCCAAGCACCGGTTTACGCCCAAAAATGTCATCGATCATCAGGTTCGATTGGGCAGTGACATTATGATGCCCTTGGATATTTGCACGCCGTATGGAGCCAGTCATAAACAGACAGACGCAGATATGGCCATAACGCATCGGTGGGAGGCGGAGGCGGTTGATTATTGGCAGTCGTTGGACACCGATCAATTGTTATTTGGGTTGGTTCAAGGGGGCATGTTTGATGATTTGCGGCAAGCCAGTGTGGCGGCGCTGACCCAGCATCCATTTTCGGGGTTTGCCATCGGGGGGGTGAGTGTGGGGGAGCCCATGGCAGACATGCATCGCATTATTGAAACAGTTACGCCTCAATTACCGCCCGATAAACCACGCTATATTATGGGCATTGGGTTGCCCGAAAATTTGGAAGTGGCGATCCGAGCCGGGGCGGATATGTTTGATTGTGTACTACCCACGCGCTTGGCGCGTCATGGGCAAGTGTTTATGGATGGGCATCAGCGGGTGTCGTTGAAGCAGGCCAAGTTTAAATTGGATCCAGAGCCGATTCAGCCGGGTTGTGATTGCTACACCTGCCTGCGATTTTCACGGGCATACTTGCGGCATTTAATTCAGGCGCGGGAATTGTCGGCAGCGACGTTGCTGAGCATTCACAATGTCCGCTATTTGATTCGTCTAGTGGATGCATTGCGTGAGCAAATTTAAGCGTGTTGGCTTGACACCGCCCTCAATATTCGGGACAATTTAAAGGTGATTATAAGTATTAAAGATAATAAATAGGTAGGCAAAAACAATGAAAATTGTAAAATCAGATCGAGAGGGAAATACTGTTTTTTTATCCGTTGAGGAAGACATTCAAGCGGCTGTGGATCTCATGGATGTTGTGTACCCACGGGTTGCAAAAACAGCCAAAGTCAATGGGTTTCGAAAAGGTAAAGTGCCACGCACAGTGTTTGAACGCAATTACGGTCAAGACCCGATTATGAAGGAGGCCGTTATCGAAGCGATTGAAGCGGCGTATCAGTCGGCCATTAAAGCGTTGGATTTGAAAGTTGTGGACAGCCCCAACAACGTCAATATCGAGCCCTATGATTTGGAAAAACCCATTCAGTTTTCCTGTGAGTTGACGGTTCAGCCTACGATTAAACTGGGAAAATACAAGGGGCTAAAGCTGGAAAAAGCGGATGTATCCGTCAGCGATTCAGATGTAGAAGCCTACATTGCCGATGAGCGAAAACGGCAGGGTAAATTTGAGCCGGTGGCCGCAGGTGATACGCATGAGATCGGGTCTGGGGACATGGTTCGGTTTAGTATGGTTGCCACATGCGATGGCACGGCCTATGATCTGTGGACGCGAGAAACATCCGGTACGATTATTGGTAAAGGGCCTTATGGTCCAGAGTTTGATGCTGAGTTAGAAGGCTTAACGCTGGATGCTGAAAAAACGTTTTCCGTGGCCTATTCGGATGAATTTAATAACCCAGATGTTCAGGGAAAGACGGTTGAGTTTCAGGTTAAAATTGCCCAAATTCAATCGTGGGCTGAGCCAGAGTTGACGGATGAGTGGGTGGCCAGTATTAGCGAACACAAATCCGTGGATCTGTATTACGCAGCAATGCGTGAAAAATTGCAGAAAGAGCGAGAAGATGCCGCCGTTTCAACCGATCGTGCAACGGTCATTACCGCAATTGTCGAGTCGTTAACGATTGATGTGCCTCCGGTGATGGTTGAGAAAGAAATTGATCAGCAATTTCGTCAATTTTCATCTATGGTTCAACGTCAAGGGTTGAGTATGGATCAGTATTGCCAATTTCAGCAAACAACAGAGGCGCATATCAAAGAAAATTTTCGGCCCGATGCTGAACAATCCGTCAAAGAGCGCTTGGTTATTAAGGCCGTTGCCGATGCCGAGACTATTGTGGCCGATGATGCGGATTTGGATGCGTACATCCAAAGCTTAAATGTTCCGCAGTTCCCAGACTTGGCAACATGCCGACAGCATAATATTGACGAGGAATTGTTTCGAGGGGATGTGATTAGCCGCAAAACACTGGACTTTTTAGTATCTGAGACGAAATGGAAATAAACAAGGAGACCCCCATGTCAACATTAATCCCAATGGTTATTGAGCAAACTGGACGCGGTGAGCGATCGTACGATATTTACTCACGATTGTTAAAAGAGCGGATTGTATTTTTAGCGGATGGTGTATCGGATAGCATGGCGAGTACTGTTATTGCGCAGTTGTTGTTTTTGGAAGCTGAAAATAGTGAAAAAGAAATTTTTATGTATGTAAACAGTCCGGGTGGTGTGGTGACGTCAGGGATGGCCATTTACGACACCATGCAATACATTAAATCGCCAGTTTCGACAATCTGTATTGGCCAAGCGGCGTCGATGGGGGCGTTGTTGTTGTGTGCCGGAGAGGCGGGCAAACGCTATGCGTTGCCCAATGCGAGAATCATGATTCATCAGCCGTTAGGCGGGGCGCAAGGCCAGGCCACGGATATTGAAATTCAGGCCAATGAAATTTTACGTATTAAAAAGCGATTAAATGATATTTTGGTGCATCATACCGGGCAACCGTTGGAAAAAATTCAAGCCGATACCGAACGGGATTATTTTATGACTGCCGATGAAGCCTTAAAATACGGAATTATCGACGAAATTATTACAAAAAAATAGAGGGGGCATGAGTTTGGATCACGACGACCACGCACCCGAGTCTGTATCAATCCCGATACCCAAGCCCTCGGAAATTCATGCGTTTTTTGAGCAGTATATTATTGGTCAGGCGTATGCAAAAAAAGTCATCGCCGTTGCGGTTTACAACCACTACAAACGCTTGGTGGCTTTGGACGCTGTTTCCGATGTTGAAATTCAAAAAAGCAACGTGTTGTTGGTGGGTCCTACCGGTACGGGTAAAACACTGTTTGCCCAATCATTGGCTAAGCTATTGGGCGTGCCGTTTGCCATTGCGGATGCCACGACCCTAACCGAATCGGGGTATGTTGGAGAAGACGTGGAAACGGTCTTGTTTCGGTTGTATCAAACGGCGGATGAATCCGTTGAGTTGGCGGAAAAAGGCATTATTTATATTGATGAAATCGATAAAATTACACGGAAGTCAGAAAATGCATCCATTACCCGGGACGTATCGGGCGAGGGGGTTCAGCAGGCGTTGTTAAAAATGCTTGAAGGGACGCTGGTGAATATTCCGGCCCGCGGGGGGCGCAAGCATCCGGGGCAGGCGTTTTTTACTATGAACACCGCCAATATCTTATTTATTGTGGGCGGGGCTTTTCATGGTCTAGAATCCATTATTCAAGCCCGACTCAATCAGCAATCGATCGGGTTTAAAACGGGGGACTTGGCTGGGGACACGGTTCCGGAATACGCATTGTTTGATCATGTGCAACAAGAAGACTTATTAAAGTTTGGGATTATTCCTGAGCTGATTGGTCGATTGCCGGTGATTGCACCCTTGCAGCATTTGGATGAAGCCGCGTTTATTCAAATTTTAACGCAACCTAAAAATGCGATAATCAAGCAATATGCCGCGCTATTGGCTATGGATGGCATTCACTTAACGATTGAGGATGCGGCGTTGGCGTTAATTGCTAAAATTGCCAAGAAGCGTAAAGTGGGCGCGCGCGCCTTGCGGACCATTGTGGAAACCATTTTGTTGGACCCCATGTTCAACGCGCCGGATAACGCGATCGAGTCCGTGACCATTACGAAAGCCGATGTTCTGGCCTATTTGGAGACCAACACGGCTGCTGATTTTCAACGGTTGATAAACGACGAGCTAGCCACTCAATGAGCGATCAAATCAAAGACACGGTTCAGTTGCCTCAAACGGATTTTCCAGCTCGTGCGGGGTTGGCAGACATGGAGCCGCGCTGGTTGGCGCAGTGGTCGGAATCGGTCACGACAGATGCGACAGCCCAACGGTATCGCTTGCATGATGGCCCGCCGTATCCCAATGGTGATATTCATGCCGGCCATGCCTTGAACAAGGTGCTTAAAGACATGGTGTGTCGATCTCGCCATATGATGGGAAAGCGTATTGATTTTCAACCGGGGTGGGATTGCCATGGCTTGC
>JAQCBC010000007.1 GCA_027621615.1 bacterium | reverse complement strand
AAGCGGCCTGTTTTCTTCTAGGGGAATTTTTAATAAGTTCGACAGCTTATGTCGAACTTCAGCAAGTTTCGGGTTCCTCAGGAGGTGTTAAATCGATTGAAGTTACAGTTAAGGGTGGTAGAGCTAATGCTCGTGCACTCAACAATAGATTAAATAGCAATCTACGGTAACGCTTGTCATTTTTATTTAAACAAACGCGGCATGATACAGTTTCTTCAGCTCGGTGGTAGACACATGGGTATAGATTTCTGTGGTGGTTAGGTTTTCGTGCCCCAGCAGGTGTTGGATCATCCGCAAGTCGGCCCCATTATTCAGCAATCGTGTGGCAAACGAATGCCGAAATGTATGCGGGGTTAAGCGATGCCCGCTGGGGGTCGCCATCGCTTGGACCATGCGTTGAACACTGCGGACTTGCAGGGGGCTCCCTTGCTTGGTAACAAATACATGGGGCGTTGGTGCTTTCCAGTGCATTCGAACTTCTTGCAGGTAGTGAATCAGATGACGATGGGCCCGATCATCAAAAAAAACCAGGCGCTGCTTGCTGCCTTTACCCAGAACTCGGAGGCCACGCTCGTCTAGATTCAAATCCGTTAGTTTTGCCTGGACCAGCTCCGAAACTCGGATCCCCGAGGCATACAATAATTCGCACACGGCACGGTTGCGAATGCCCAGGGGCGAGTCTGGAAACTGATCCAGTAGGGCATGCATTGTGTGGGGTGCCAGCACGGTGGGCAAGGCGGATTGAAATTTGGGCGATGGAATCCCATCCCAAACACACGGCGTAATGGCTAAAAACAGCCAAAAGGCACGCAAACTGGCCAGATGCCGCCGTAGAGACCGGGACCCTAAGCCAGTCGCATGACAGGCATGAATATAGTGCTTGGCTTCGGCTAAGGTAATGGTATCGGGGGGGCGATTGGGGTAAAATTGACAAAATCGATGAATATCGCGCTGATAATTGTCGATGGTGTGGGGGGCACACATGCGGTGATGCCGCAAATGATGCACAAAGGCATCAAGCGCTGGGTTCATCCAACCACTGGTGGCGATTATGCTCCGTGATATCGGTTCGAACCCCATCGTTGGTGACCCATTTTTGTGGGTTTTCTTTTCGCGTATCCACATACACGGTTTGGGTGTCCAACTGCAGGCCGATGCCTAAAAACTCATCGATGGTTTCGGCAAGCTTAAATACATCCACGGGGCTTAGAGTGTCAATTTGAATTTCAGCAGCAATACCCGTGGGGTGATAATTTTTATAAATGGATTTTTGGACATGGGTCTCGCATTCATAACCTTTAATAATATGAATGTGTTTTTGACTGCGCTCGCGAAGCAGCTCAAGCCCACCAATGAGGCCCAAGCTGACTTTTACCTTCTTTTTGGATGTGCAACCGGGTGTTTTACACGCAAAGTCTTTGACAGCAAAGTGGTCCGAAATGCGCTTGCCACCACCCCGGCTTCGCTTTCGGCGTCGTCGGCCACGTTTGGGGGTGTTGCTATCGGTTGTGGTGTGGTGTGGGGCGGGTGCTTGGGGGTTGTTTTTTTTGTTCTTCGGGTATCGAGGACGTTTTTTTTTGGGCCGTTCCTGTTCTGTCATAACTATCAGTGTAGGTGTATTCAGTGGGTGTTGTCCACTTTAGCTGATTTCGTAAAATGACAAAGCCGCTTTGACTTCTTTTAAATCCTGCCAGGTGAGCCATTTGGGGCTGCCTTTTTCTCGGCTATCGTTGCGTAGCAAATACGAGGGATGAAAGAGCGGCATGATATATAAATTATCCTCCATGTAGTCTACCGGTGTTTGGTACCACGACCCCCGGACTTTGGATATGGGTTTTGTTTCTTCCAGAACGGTTTTTAATGCTGGCGCACCGAGCACCAATAAAATTTTGGGTTGAACCAATTGGATTTGCCGGATTAAGTAGGGCTTGCAGGCCGCTACTTCATCAGCCTTAGGGTCCCGATTCTGAGGCGGTCGGCATTTAACGATGTTGGTGATGTAGACGTCGGATTCACGGTTAATGGAGACAGACTCTAAAATTTTGGTTAATAATTGGCCGGATCGTCCAACAAAGGGTAGGCCTTGTTCATCTTCTTTGGCGCCCGGTCCTTCACCAATAATCATCAAATTGCACGGAACCGGGCCGGTTCCAACCACTACGTGGGTACGGGTTTCGGCCAAGGCACAGCCTTGACAGGATCGACAGGTCTCAGCAAGCGCGGGGTAATCCAAATCGGCATAGGGCGTTGTGGCGTTTACCTCAATCATTGGACCAGTAAACTCATATCAATGGCTGGCACCGAATGGGTCAGGCGCCCAATTGCAATGCGGTCAATGGGGAGTTCAGAATACTGGTGCACAGTATCCAGTGTGACCGTTCCGGATACTTCTAGCAAGGCTTTGGGATAGTGCTCGCGACAGTAGGCACTGGCTGTTTGGAGTTCATGAAATTTAAAATTATCAAACATAATAATATCAGCGTCACTTAAATCCCAGTCGGTGAGGCGATCCGGGTTGTCCACTTCAATTTCGATGCGGTGATTGGGGTAGTTGGCCTTGGCTTGGGCCATGCAATCGGCGAGGGTTTGGTTGTTATTTAAGTGCGCAAAACTCTGAATGTGATTTTCTTTAATCAAAATCATGTCCGATAAGTTCATCCGATGATTCTGCCCGCCGCCAGCTACCACAGCTTTTTTTTCCCATTCTCGCCACAAGGGGGTTGTTTTTCGAGTATCCACAATGGCGATAGCGGGGTTGCCCAAGGCGCAAACAAATTGATGGGTAATGGATGCAACTCCGGATAAGTGTTGCAAACAGTTGAGCAACGGGCGCTCCAGTTTCAGGATCATTCGAGCGGAGCCCGATAGGGTCAGAATTAATTGCCCAGGACTTAGGGCGTCGCCATCCTGGCAATGCAGGGTGGTGCTCACGGGCTGTTGGCCAGCAGCAATTAGATGGTGAATAAGATCGCTACCAAAAAAAATACCCGAATCTTTACTGATAATCTGGGCGGTAACGGGGGCGTCGGTTAGGCCTAAACAGGCTGCAGATACATCCTCATTGGGGCAGTCTTCGTGTAAAATATCGGCCCACATTTAATGGATCCGCGTTTGCGCCCAATCAATAAAGCCGTACAACAAGTTATTGGGTTGATTGAGGGTATCCAAGTGGTCTTTGGCGGACTGAGCTTGGCGCAAGGCTTCTGTTTTTGCTCCGTCGAGTCCCAACTCAGAGATATAGGTAAATTTGTTTTGCTCGGTGTCCTTATTAGCCGTTTTTCCCAATGTTTCGGATTCGGCGGTGACATCTAAAATGTCGTCCACAATTTGAAACAATAGCCCCAAGTGATTCCCAACATGGTTGAGGGTTGTCCGTGTTTGGGCATCGGCACCATGCAAAATGGCCGGTATGCATACGCAAGCCACAATGGTTGCCCCGGTTTTTAAATTGTGAATGGTTTCCACGGGGCTAATTTTTTCTGGGGATCGGGCTTGAATTAAATCCAAGGTTTGGCCACCCGCAATCCCGTGAATTCCGCAGGCTTGGCTAATAAAATGCATCATTGCTAGTTGGTTTTTGGGTTCAACGGCCATGGGTTGATTTAAAATTTCATACGCATAGCATTGCAGGGTATAGGCGGCCAATATGGTAATGTCTTCCCCGAATACGCAATGGCAACAGGCTTTGCCACGCCGCAGGGTATCGTTATCCATGCACGGAAGATCATCGTAAATTAAGGATCCGGTATGCAGCATTTCAATGGCACAGGCAACGGGTAGGATGGTGGTGGTATCGTCTGAAAATAGGGTTTGGGTTGCACACACGAGTAAGCCCCGGAAGCACTTGGATGGGGCTAATAAGGTGTGCCGGATGGCATTGGCCAAATGATTCCGATGATCGCTTAGATTAAAGCCTGTTAACGCATCGAGCTGCGCCATAATCTGTGGCTTGGTAGTCGAAATAAACTCAGTGAGTGTTGTCATGGATAATCTGCTCGGCCTCATGGGTGAGGTGTTTGACTGTATCATTGAGAGTATTTAATTGTGCGAATAACGCCTTGGATTCTGCTACAATTTGGCCATACAATTCCAAGGCTTCAGTCGGCGTGGCTTGTTCCAATTGCTTGACCCAGTTATCGAGTTTTTCCAACTGCTCGTTCATACTTCTAATGCTATAGTTTTATGCTTGGTTTTGCAATAGCGGGGGCTTTGGTAGGATCTGCTGAATCTGACTGATAATGGCTCCGTCGGATACCCGAGTGGTGATTGAGTCGCCGGGTTGCACGGTTGCGATTGAGCCCAGCGCCTGTTGATTGTGGTGTGTTATGCTGTAGCCTTGAGCGAGTTTTTTGAGTGGGTTGTGGCTATCGGCCAAGGCGAGCAGATGGCTGACTCGCTGGTTGAGAGTCTGGGTCTGGGCGGTTAGGGTTTGCGTGCTGGTATCCAAAGCCGTGATCACCCGTTGGCGGGCGTGATTGAGCTGACCGGTTACATGTTGCTGGGCGGTGCGAAGTTGGGTATAGAGTGTGGCACGTGCCGCTTGAAAGGGTGCGGCAATGGTGTGGATGGCGCTGGAGGGTGTTGCGGACCGATGGTCGGCGACAAAGTCCGCCAAGGTTACGTCAATATCGTGCCCAATCGCGCTCATGGTGGGTGCGGTGCATTGGGCAATTGCACGAACCACCCGCTCATCGTTAAACGCAGCCAAGTCTTCGGCGGATCCGCCACCTCGCAAGACAACGACCAAGTCCGTCTCGTGGGCATTGGCAATGTGGCAGGCAGCGGCAATATCGGCGGGTGCAGCAGCGCCTTGCACAGACACAGGAATTAACTGAATATGTAAATGGGGGGCCAGTTGGCATTTTAAATTTAAAAAGTCAGACAATGCAGCCGAGGGACTGGCGGTAATTAGGGTAATACACTTGGGATAGGTGGGGATGGGTTTTTTGCGTTCCGGGTCAAACAAACCTTCGGCATTCAATTGGGCTTTTAATGCTTCAAAGGCTTGGGTTAGGGGGCTGACCTTTAGGGGCTTGATGGCATGGATTTGAAATTGCAGGGTGCCGCGTTTGGTGTAGAATGTGGGCCGACCAATGGCGGTAATTAACTGACCGGGCTTGATTGGGTCAACCGTATCTAGCTTAAAAGCAATCGCCTGAATAGTGCTAGTATCATCGGATAGCGTGATGTAATGAGCCCCTGTTTTTGCGTAATGGCGATACTGGGTAATAGTACCCGTAATGGCCAGTTGGGATAGCAGGGGCTCGGCATCCAGAATTTGTTTGAGTAGGTAGTTGAGATCAGATATAAATAATGGGGGGTGTTCAGCTCGGTGGTGTCTCATCATTGCGCAGTAGCAGGGACCACAACAGTGTACCGCAATACCGGCATGTTGGGCTGATCGGGTGGGCCAAAGCGACGGCCGGTGAGTGCGGGGATACTGGTTTGAAGGGTGTGAAATTGGGCGTCTGAAAGGACAAAGACACTGGTTGGATTGTCCTGATAATAATCAACTAGTGTCTCCGGTGATTTGAACACGGTGACGGTTTCAAAGTGTTCGGATAAATACACCAGCAAGTGAATCGGTTCGTACTGGGTATGCGCCACAATAATGGGGGTGGATGCGGGTACTGTTTGGTGTAAATAGCGGGCCATTGACCGTGGGGCTGATTTAACCGAGTCGCACATTGGAACTAGCAGTACCCAAAACACCAGCATAAAGCCAAGGCCTTGAATCACCGTGCTTTTGACAACGTCGTCCGGTTGATTTGCACGAATGGCGTACCGGATGCGATAGCCCAAATACCCAGCTACCAGGGTCATGCCAGCGATAATAACGCTGGTGTGTGTAAACCCAAAATACGTGGGGACTAGCCATAAAATAAGGAGCCAAAGACCGGTAATACAGCCGTGTACAATTTGGCCAGTCCGCAGCGCAATGGGGCGATAATCCAGATAGGTGGTGATGCTGTAGGCAATAGCAATTGCCAATGGCACATGGGCGGTGACAACATAGGCGGGCAGCTTGCTGGGCGATAGCTCATAAAATACCCATCCAGCTAAAAACCAAGCGACGATCCACAACCCGACCGCATGGCGTTGTTTGATCCACCGCCATCCCTGCACCACGGCTTGGGGGATAAACAGGGCATACGGCATAAAAAACAAGAGAAAGGACAGGGTGTAATACCCCGGGGGGCCCCAGTGGCCCAACGTGGAGCCATTAATGCGGCGCAAGACGTACCAGTCCAACATCCACGTTAATAGAGCGCCATTGTCCACGCGTGCGGTAGCATAGGCCCACAGGGCAAACGGAAGCAGGCTTAAGGGGCCGAATATCCATGGATGCAGGGAGAGTAGCCGCCACCGTTGGGGGTGTAAGATTAACGCCAACAGTCCCAGCATGCCGCCAAAGATGATAATGGGAGGGCCTTTTAGCAAGACACCCGCACTGATGCACGCCCAA
This sequence comes from bacterium, assembly GCA_027621615.1. Taxonomy (GTDB): domain Bacteria; phylum Margulisbacteria; class Marinamargulisbacteria; order UBA6595; family UBA6595; genus UBA6595. Next base: position 6,331 of record JAQCBC010000007.1, on the reverse strand, counting down.
AACCCGAAAATAGCTCGCCAGTGGTTGTGTGGCGATTGCAAGACGGTGTAGACACAACAGGCAGCTAGTGTGCTCATCAGGAGCAACGGTGCGTCAACCAAGGCCATGATGCCCAAGAGGGGTACAAATAGGGAGGTGCTTAGCACCAAAACAGACCATCCCGCAATGCGTGGGCCTAGAATGCGTTTGCCCCAAAACCATAGGGTTGCATACAGGCCAATCAGACTCAGCAAGGCGGGGAGGCGCATGGTAAATTCCGATACACCAAACAGCGAATAACTGCTGGCGATAAGCCAAAAGTACAGGGGTGGTTTGCGATGAATGCTGGACCATTCAAATTCAGGAATGAGCCAATTGTCGGTTTGGATCATGGTCAATCCAAAGCCAGCGTAGGCGGCTTCGTCCTGATAAAAAAAACTCAGGGTGCTGTTCACAAAACCATGTATCATCAGCAGGCCGATGCCAATGAGCACGGGCCACGGCAGTGACCGGATGCGTGCAATCATGTTTGTGTGGCTTTGGTTTCGTGGTAGTCTTGTTCGGTATTGACCGACCAAATCGCTTGTTTGTCGGTTGATCCTGTTTTAATGGCTTCAACGGCAGTCATTGCTGTAAGCATGGAATGATCTTGGTTGTTGTATCGATGGGTGCCGTTTCGTCCGATTAAAAACAAATTGTCAATGCCATCGGTAAAGGTGCGAATGGTATCAAATTGGCTATATGTGCCAAAGTACGCAGGGTATGTTTTGGGGACTTTAATGGCGACGGCATCCAAGACATCATCGGGGTTAATTAAGTTAATTTTAGCCAGTTCGGCTTTTCCCAATTCAATCAATTCGGTATTGGATAGTTGCCACAACTCATCGCCTTCGTAGCAAAAGTATTCAAGACCCAGCCAGACGGTATCGGGGTCTTTGACAAGGTAGGGGCTCCAGTTGTTAAAAATTTGCAGTCGCCCGATTTTTACATCGCGTTCTTGGATGTAAATCCATGTATCGGGAAGTTGGGTGTCGATGCGCTTGTTGGTTTGTACATTTAATTTTTTTAACAATAGGCCAACAGTAATAAAATCCCGATATTTTAGGCCGTTGGCAACAGCCACAACAGCGGCGGGTGGTGTGGGTTGCATGGCTTGGATTAAGCATTTAACCGGCATGGTTGAGATGACATAATCCACGGGAATGGTTTCAGTTTGGTTGGTTGTTTGGTGGTGAATGGTGACGGCGGTTACTCGATTGTCCGCCCAGTGCAACTGGGTGGCGGTGGTTTGCATGTGGATAATGCCGCCGCGTTCAATAATTTTTTCAGCAGTGACTTCCCACAATTGTCCGGGGCCATGCTTGGGGTATAAAAACCGTTCAATCAAACTGGTTTCGGTCTTTTTTTGTTCGACTGATTGATCTTTTTTGACGATTTGTTTTAAGGCGTGCGCAATAGCTTTTCGAATGGACAGGCCTTTAATGCGTTGGGCCCCCCAGGAGGCATCAATCGTATGACAAGGTTCTCCCCATACCTTTTCGGTATAATCTTTGAAAAAAATAAGATACAAAGTCTTGCCAAACCGATTAATGAAAAAGTCTTCCAACGACTTTTCGGGTTTAATGGGAAACAGGCTGGCTTTTGTGTAACTAATCCCGATCATGATTAATCGCCACAGGCCCAAGTAGCGCATGGTGGATAGGCTTAGGGAGATGGGATAGCTGAAAAACTTTCGAAGAAAATAAATGCGAGACAGTCGCCCTCGGGTTAGAAAGACGCGATCGGTTTTTTCGGGGTCGCCGGTGGGTGGGATCATGCGTTGCCACCAGGCCATGACGCGATCGGATTTTGAGAAAAATCGGTGTCCGCCAATATCAATTTTGTTGCCATTGTAATGAATGGTTTTTGAAATGCCACCCACTTGGGTGTCGGATTCAACAACAATGGGGTGAATATCAGTTTGTTCCAACAATTCATATGCAGCGGTTAAGCCTGCGGGGCCACCGCCAATAATTAGTGCTGTTTTTTTGCTCATAATACTTAACTATACTGGGATATAGGGCTTGTACGCAACTGTAGTGAAATAGGGCGCGTTTGGTGCCTTGATGGGTGAGTGACCCCATTACACACGAGGATTTCCCTTCGCTTAAATTGCCTAGAATGTGCTGACCCTATTGCGTTAAGAATCGGTAAATTAGCCGAGTCCCAGCGCCAGACATGCCTTCAATATCCACCCCTTTGGTTTTGGGGTTGTCCATTTTTGGTGCCATGTCCACGTGCACCCAGGGGGCGTCGCCCACAAATTGTTCCAAAAATTTAGCCGCTGTGCAGGTGCCCCCGTAGCGTTCTTCACTGCAATGGGCAATATCAGCCACATTGGACTTTAAATACGTCTTGAAATTGTCGTATAGCGGCAATTGCCACACGGATTCACCACTGGTAGCTTCGCAGGCTTTTGTATGGTCAATCACCGCTTGGTCATTGCCCATGATGCCGAGGGCTTCTCGGCCCAAGGCCACCATGGCCGCACCGGTTAGGGTGGCGATATCCAACAGGCGGGTTGGTTTTTGCTCAACGGCATAAGCCAAGGCATCGGCTAACACTAGGCGGCCTTCGGCATCGGTGTTCACAATTTCGACCGATGTTCCGTTGTAGGCGGTAATTACATCGCCCGGCCGTTGGGCGTGTCCCGAGGGCATGTTTTCCGCCAAGGCAATGTAGGCCGTGACATTAATTTTTGGTTTAAGCGTGTCGATAATATGCATTGCCCCAAATACGGCCGCTGCACCACTCATATCCCCTTTCATCGCTTTCATATTGGCGGATGGTTTTAATGAAATCCCCCCCGTATCAAACGTAATGCCTTTGCCAACAATAGCGGTGTGCTCGGTGGATTGTTTGTTTCCCGTGTAGGTGATGATAGCCAATGCGCTGGGTTGGCGGGAGCCTTGGCCCACACCAACTAGGCAATTCATGCCCATCTCTTGGGCGTCTGTTTCATCAATGATACGCACGCGCATGGCGTTGCTGCGGCTAAAGGTATCTTCGATTTTTTCAATAAACGTGGTGGGGTTCAGGTCGTTGGCGGGGGTGTTGGCTAAGTCTCGGGCTTGATTGACACCTGCGCCGATGGCCAGCCCAATTGTCATATCGGCCAGCAATTTTTTGTGAGATTTGTCAGTATCCGTGATGATATCCAGGGTGTTAATTGGATTGGGCGTTTTGGGATTGGATTTGTACACATCAAACGCATAGGTTCCCATGACAACGCTTTGCCCAATCCATTGGCCAATTGTGGGGCTGCTGGCCAATTGGGATTCGCTGAGATACAGGCTCATAGCCTCCAGCTTTAAGCCTTGGACGGCTTGGCAACCGGCGGCAATACCGTGGCCGATTGAAGCGGAATCGGTGCGATTATCAAGCCCAACGAGAACCAAATAATGCAGGCCAATGCGTTGAATGCTAACCGCTAAAAAGTCCGTGGAAAATCGGGCATCTGCTGTTACGGATTCGATGGCGGGGTGATGGGACTCAATGGTTTGAATAACAGGGTCTGTATCGGAAGCAATTAAATAAACACAAGCGGGCAGTGTTTTTGATACGGTTGTTTTGGCTTGAAATAATACCATAATACAGGAACCTCCAGGTGATTTAATATAGTGCTAAATTGATTTTTAGTATACTATATTTTGGATGAGTCTAATAGTTGAAATCATTGGGTATTGTGCGGGGGCGTGTGTGGCCATAGCGACGGCTCCACAGCTGATCAAAACGTTAAAATCCAAGCAAGTGGGGGATATCAATAGCATGACCCCATTTTTGCTCACGATGGGATCGGTATTGTTTGTCATTTATGGCAGTATTATTGGGGCATGGCCGGTGGTAGCGGCCAATACGGTCGCCATGATTATTAATGGAGTGTTTTGGTTGGCCTGCTTGCGTTTTTAGCGGCAATCTGGGATAATGACACAACTATGGCAAAAAAAGGAAAACGAAACGCGGTAATTATGAACAGCACCGAAAGTGGGCATAGTTATCACACACAAAAAAATAAAGAAAACAACTCGGAGCGGTTGGAACTTAAAAAATACGATCCACTCCTTCGAAAGCACGTGGTATACAAAGAAAAGAAATAACTCTTTTTATTGGTTTTTGTCTAGCCAGTTTAGGCACCGATCCGCGAGTGTTTTGATATCGGATGGTTGAATCGCGTTATAGGTTTCGTCCATGAAGTACGATAAGTTATTGGTGCTTAAAAACACGCTTAGGTTGTTGTGACCGTTGTCAACCCAAGCATGAACCCCCAGGGGTGCCCGACAATCCAGCCCCACGTGATGCAGAAAGTCGAGCTCGAGACGGGCGAGCCTTTCTTGGTTCGGGTGATTAATGGCGGATAAAGCGGTATTCAAGGCTGTGTCCGTTCGTCGGGTTTGAACAACGATGACTCCCTGCCCCGGAGCGGGGGTAAAGGTATGTACCGGTAATGCATGCGTGGTTGCATTGCGCAGCCCCAGCCGCTCCAAGCCGGCTACGGATAAAAATGTGCCGATGGCGATTTGGCTGTAGCGTGTGAGCCGGGTGTTAACATTGCCGCGAATGGGAACAATGGTTGCCATCGGATACTGCCGTTTAACCAGCGCTGCTCGGCGCAAGCTACCGGTGGCAATGGTGCCAGTTTCGGGCAATTGATTAAAATCAGGATAGTCGGCGGATATCCAGGCGTCCGCCGGGGACTCTGCGGCTAAAAACGCTGTGAGTTGCAGGGCTTCAGGCATGGCACTGGTCATGTCCTTTAAGCTATGAACGGCCATGTCAATATGGCCATCCAAGAGGGCTGCTTCAATGGTTTTGGTAAACACGCCTTTCCCACCAATAGCATGCAGGGGGCTGGTTTGGTCTTGATCCCCGGTGGTTTGAATGGTTCGAATGTGCGTGGCTTGGTTTGGCACATGCGTCTGAATTAGCGTCTGAACGTGGTCAGCCTGCCAGCGGGCGAGGGCGGATCCTCGGGTGCCAATGACCCAGCTCATCGGCGTTTAAACCACTGCTCAAAGTCAGCAACGCTGTATTCGACGAACAGCGGGCGCCCATGGGGGCAGGTGTAGTTATTGGGTGTTTCTAAAAACTGTTCAATTAGGGCGTCGACGTCTGCGGGCAGCAATCGTTTGCCGGCTTTAATGGCCGATTTGCAGGCCCGTTGCTGCCAACTGTGTATGGTGGTGGTATCGGCGGTATCCAGGTCTTGGTTGAGCAAATCCGATAGAATGGATTCAATCGCGACGTCCATGAATAATTGGGGGACCCCCCGAATGACGATTTGATTGGGACCAAATAGATCGGTGTCAAACCCCAGCTGACGCAAGGTTGCTTGTCGGTCGGTGTAGGCACTCATTTGGTCGGGCTCTAGGGCCATGACTTTGGGCGATACGTATGGCTGCGAGTCGGGGGCATGGCTGGCACGAATGCGCTCATATAAAATGCGTTCATGGACGGCATGCTGATCCAAAATCCAGACCGATTGGTCAACTTGTAAAATAATGTAGGTCCCAAACACTTGTAAATAATGGGGGTGTTTGGGCTTGGGCGGGGTGAAGCCCAGTTGCTCGGGTACCGATTCGGACAGTGCGTTTGGGCTTAATTCTGGGCTTGATTTGGGCATTGTGTCGGGTTCCGAATGGACGTGCGGATGACGATTGATGGGCAAGGGGCTGGCTGGGTGGACGGCCGGTGGTGCGTGGTGGCTATGGGTGTGGGGCGGCTCAGCGTTATGGGTTGGGGGTTGGGATTCTGGCGTTGAAAAATGCACCTGTGAAAACAAGGCGGCCACACTGTGTTTAACGGCCCGGTAAACGGCTTGTTCGTCCAAAAATTTGACGTCTCGCTTTTGGGGGTGGATATTCACATCAACATGTTCATCCGGCACGGTTAATGCCAATAAGCAGTAGGGGTGGCGATTGGGGACAATATGCTCTTTGTACGCATCGGTTAAGGCTCGGTTAATAATCATGGATTTGATGGGTCGCTGGTTCACGGCTAAGTACTGCCGGTTCCGAGACCCCGCATGCAATTGGGGTGTTGAGGCAAATCCATGAATGTGGATAGACCCGTAATGGGTATCAATGGGTTTTAGATGGGGCGTTTGATCAAACAACAGGCCTGCAACAGCCAAGGCTGTGGATGCATTGGTTGTATTTAGGGTGCATTTGCCATTGTGCGATAATTTGAAATCAATGGCTGGGAATAACAGGGCATAGTGCATGACCAAGTTGTGGCAATGCTGATATTCGGTCGATTCGGATTTTAGGAACCGACGACGGACGGGCAACTGATCAAATAAATAGCAGGCGGTAAT
>JAQCBC010000006.1 GCA_027621615.1 bacterium | reverse complement strand
CCCGTTGCATAATAATTAATGGGATGGTAATGGACAGTCCGGTAACCGTGGTAATTAGGGCTTGAGCAATGCCGCCGGAGAGTTGTTGCGCATCATCAATGGGGCCGCTGGATAGCACATTAAAAATATCCATCAAGCCAATGACTGTGCCCAATAGACCTAAAATAGGCGTAATTGTAATAATGCTGGATAACACAGCCATGTTTCGATCCAGTTCGGGGGCTGTGTTGGGTAAAGTGTGTTGAATCGTGTCTTGGATAACATCGTGTGGTTGATCGGATTCCGCGATACTCATCGCCAGTATCCGATGGGTAGCCGATCGGGATTGACTTAATTTTTGGATCGTGGCCGGTTTGCCAAGATTCACAAAGTGTTGGGTAATCGTGCGGATCACGGTTTCTTTTTGAATTGTATTAACCTTAAAAAACAATAGCTTTTGAACAACAATATAACACCCATAAAACGAACATAGTCCCAACAAAATCATAATGGGGCCACCCTTAATGAATAGATTAATCATATAGACTCCTAACTCAAATTATTAATTGCATGGATCAACTTATTCAGACTACCATATTTTTTGTTAAATAAAAATCGAAGCACCGGTTTTTTGGGAAATGGGTCAGACGCCACATCGGTTTGTTCAGAATAGGTAAAGACGCCATCAGTTGTTAAATCGGTCCCACACGAATCGGTCAACGCATGTATTTGCTGGCTTGTTAAAGGGCTGTTGAGCCGAATAATAGCGGTATTGTCCCGATAAAAAATAGAATGGTACCGACCATAAAAATGACGAATGTGCTCGGTTGCTTCATGGGGGTCACTGGTGATTATGAATAAATCCATGTCATCGGGTGAAATTAATTGTCGTTCAAGCAATTCATTTTTGATGAAGGCGACCCAAGAGTTCCAGTATGATGAATTTTTTTCATGCATCAATACGAGGGGGCGTGGCGCGCAGCGACCGGTTTGAATGAGGGTGAGCAATTCAAAGCCTTCATCGTGGGTGCCAAATCCGCCGGGGCATAGGATTGTGGCGTCGGATTCTTTGATGAAAAAGAGTTTGCGTAAAAAGAAGTAATTGTAGTGAACCAATTTGGGGCTATTTTTGATAAAGATATTGGGTTCTTGTTCAAATGGCAGGTCAATATTGAGTCCAAAACTGCGTTCCGGACCGGGGCCTTCATTGCCAGCGGCCATAATCCCGTCTCCAGCACCTGTAATAACAAAAAATCCGCAGCGTGACAATTCGGCGGATACGGCTTTGGCCAATTGATAGTCGGGGTCTTCGCTGGGTGTTCGGGCGGACCCAAAAATACACACTTTTCGGCTGTCGCGATGGGGCAAAAACACTTTAAACGAATGGTACAGCTCGTCCAACGATGTGGTGGCAATTTTTCGGTCGCTGGCATGGGGTGTTGTGAGCCATACTTTGACTAAGTACGATAGAGCGGCATCCATATCACCCGGATCCGTGTGTTTGGCTATGGCTTGTGATAACGATTGAATGGCGTTTTGAATGTCTTTAGGAATGAGCATGAGACACGATGGATTCGATTTCAACGCCAACATCTTTGGGCAACCGAGCCACTTCTACGACAGCGCGGGCGGGATAGGGTTCCGAAAAGTAGGTGCTGTATATGCGGTTAATGGTTTCAAAATCATTCATGTCTTTGATGTAAATGGTGTTTTTGATAACATCGGCGACGGTTGCGTCGGCCGCATGAATAATAGCGACTAAGTTATCCAATGCTTGGTGAGTTTGTTCGGCAATCGCATCTGGAATGACCCCAGTATCGGGGTGCATGGGAATTTGACCGGAAATATACACGAGCCCATTATACGCAATGGCTTGCGAGTAAGGCCCAATGGGCTGGGGGGCATTTGGGGTATGAATAACATGCTTTAGCATTGAAAACTAGTCTAGCAGAAAAGGAAGTGGCTGTTAAGTGCTTACGGCTTTAACCGATAGCCAGTCTTAAAAATCCAATGGGTGATTATTAGGGAAACAGATAAGAATACCCCAATCATGACAAAACTGGTGGTTAGGCTAACGTCACCTTGCCCATAAAAACTCCAACGAAATCCACTGATTAAATAAACAACTGGATTAAATAGCGATACCGTTTCCCAAAATGGGGGAAGCATTGAGATCGAGTAAAAACTTCCACCCAAAAATGTAAGGGGGGTAATGACCAGTGCTGGAATAATTTGCAGTTTTTCAAAATTGCCCGCCCAAATGCCAATCATAAACCCAAACAAACTAAACGTAATACAAGTTAATACTAAGAATACCAACATCAGCCCGGGGTTTTGGATGCTAACAGGGGTAAAGGCAAATGACGTGGCTAAAATGAGCAGGCCAATAAGAAAGGCTTTGGAAGTGGCGGCTCCAACGTAGGCAATAACCACCTCAATATAGGACATGGGGGCCGATAAAATTTCGTAAATAGTTCCATTAAATCGTGGAAAATAAATTCCAAATGAACCGGTGGAAATGCTCTGTGTGAGTACGGATAGCATAATTAGCCCCGGAACAATAAAAGACCCATACCCAATCCCATCGATTTCATTAATGTGGGATCCAATTGCAGATCCAAACACAATAAAATATAAGCTGGTAGACAAAATTGGAGCCACAATACTTTGAATTAATGTTCGGCGCATGCGCAACAGTTCCGCTTTATAAATAGTAAAAATTGATTGAAGCCTCATGACTTGGTTAACCGGACAAAAATATCTTCTAGCGAGTCTTGCTCGGTTTGAATATCCACATAGGTCAAGTTATTTTGTTTCAGTGTGTCTAAAACATCGGCAATGGTATGCGTTTCTTGTTCAAAATCGTAGCGCATTTTAATAAATTTGTGTTCATGCAACGATACGTGAAACGGCGTGAGTGTATTGGGGAGTGTTGCGAGTGGGTCTTTGAGCTCGATCGAGACTTGTTTGGTGCTCATGCGTTGCATTAATGTTTGTTTGTCTTCAACTAGAACTAGCTGGCCGTTGTTTAGAATCCCAATTCGATCGGCCATTTCTTCGGCTTCTTCAATGTAGTGGGTGGTCAAAATAATGGTGACACCATTGGATTTCAAGGTCCGAATTTGTTCCCACATAGACTGCCTTAATTCCACATCAACACCGGCCGTAGGTTCGTCCAAAAATAAAACTTGGGGTTCATGGGCCAGAGCCTTGGCAATCATGACTCGGCGTTTCATGCCGCCGGATAGCGTAATCATTTTCTGATTTCGTTTGTCCCATAACGACAGGCTTTTGAGTAATTCTTCGATATAGTCATCGTTGTTGGGCAGCCCAAATAGGGATCGGCTAAAGCGTACTGTTTTCCATGGGCTATCAAAAATATCAATCGTGATTTCTTGGGGCACCAGTCCAATTTTGGATCGAGCCTCCCGGTACTGATGAATAATGTCATAGCCCCCAACTTGAATGTGGCCGTGGGTAATTTTGGTTAAGCCACAAATAATGCTAATTAAGGTTGTTTTGCCAGCACCGTTGGGGCCCAATAGGGCAAACAATTCGCCTTTTCGTATAGACAATGATACATCGTGTAGTGAATGGACCCCAGAGGCATAAGACTTGCTTAAGTTTTCGATGGTAATAATGTCACTCATTGTAACTCTTAGAGTAGCATTATTGCTGTTTATTTTGAACTGGGATTGCATAATCGGTGAGTATGCGATAGTTCCCGGGTTTTAAATCGCCGAGTAGAATATCGCCAAATTGAATGCGGGTGAGGCGATGCACACGATTATAAACAGCCTCAAGCATCCGGCGAATTTGTCTGTTTTTACCTTCGGTTAATTCAATATCAATATGGCGTGCGGATCGTTGGTGAATCCGACAAGGTTTGGTGATGTAGTGTCCAATATCCACCCCAGATTCGAGTTGGCGTACGTGTTCTTTAGATAAGGGGTGGGCGGCCACAACACGGTAAATCCGAGTGTGCGGGCTTGAATTATTTAAAAAATAATTGGCAATGGTGCCATCATCCGTTAATAGAATCAGTCCTTCAGAGGCTTTGTCCAAGCGGCCAATTGCATGCAAATGTTGGTAGTGTTGGGGCAACAAATCAATAATTTCACGTTCCCCGGCTTGTTTGCAGTTGGTTACAATCCCTTTGGGTTTATGAAAAGCCAAGAGTGTGTAGGCCTGCATGGCTTGTTGGGCCTCGGGGGAGAAGGTCAGGGTATCGGTCTCGGGATTGAATCGGGTGCCTGGGGTTGTTACGGGGGTGCCGTTAATTAAAATCCAGCCTTTCTTTAAAAACTCTTCGGCTTTTTGCCTGGACAACACACCGGTTTGGGATAAATACTTTTGAATACGAATACTCATGTTGGGTGTAAATGGTGAATAATTTTAACGCTGGCGGTTGGAAATGGATACTGATGCAACTCGCTGAGGGATACCCAGCGCAGGGCATCGGTTGTAATTGGGGTTGCCGTGCCAGACACCAACGTACACCAGTAAGCATGAACGGTGATTTTGAAATGGCTGTAGGCATGGTTAATGCTGGCAATGGCGGTGGTGCATTCCACGGTTAAACCCGTTTCTTCATAGACCTCCCGTACAACCGTTTCAGGCAGTGACTCGTCGGGGAGTTGTTTGCCGCCTGGGAACTCCCAGAGTCCGCCCAGCATTTGTTCTTTTTTTCGCTTTCCAATTAATACCCGATTGTTGTGTTGAATCACGCCAATACCCACATGATAATGGGGCACTTTTTTTCGTGCTGGTCGATTGGGCAAGTGCTCAATTTGGTTGTTAATCGTCGCAAAGCATTCAGACCGTAGCGGGCAGTCGGGACAGTTTGGATTTTTTGGTTTGCATACTAGGGCACCCAACTCCATCATGGCTTGATTAAAATCAGCGGGTTTTTGATTTTGAATAGCGGGCAATAGTCGGTCAAACAAGTCGGTTTTCATGCGCTGGGTAGTGCTGTCTTCGGGTAGTCCAAAGAATCGGGTAAACACCCGAATGACATTGCCGTCCACGACAGGAACCGGTTCGCCAAAGGCCAGGCTGGCAACCGCTGCGGCGGTATAAAATCCCAGGCCGGGCAACTGTTTGAGTTGGGTGTATTGAGTTGGCCAGCCGGTTTGGGCAATTTGTTTGGCTGCGGCGTGTAAATTTCGGGCTCTGGAATAATACCCCAATCCGGCCCACAGTTTTAGGACGGCGTCTTCATCGGCATTGGCCAATTCAGCCACGGTCGGGAAGGCAGCCATGAAGCGATTAAAATACGGAATAACGGTATCCACTTGGGTTTGTTGAAGCATGATTTCACTGACCCAAATGGGATAGGGGTCTGTGGGGGATTGATTGCGCCAGGGCAGTGTCCGCTGGCGTTGGTGATACCATTGAGTGAGCGCATCGGGCCAGTCAGCCGGCCCAGCCATTGAGTTATGCAAACAGCTGAGTGAGTTCGCCCGTTTCATAGAGTTCCATGACAATGTCACAGCCCCCAATGAAGGTTGCGTTAACGTATAGCTGAGGAACCGTTGGCCAATCGGTAAATTCTTTAATGCCTTGGCGCAAGGCATCGTCTTGCAACACATCCCGGGTTTCGTAGCTGATTCCAAGGTCATTTAAAATCTGGACCACTTGGGCAGAGAAACCGCATTGGGGGGCAAACTTGGTGCCTTTCATATACAGCACAACAGCGTGCTGATTAATGTCGTTTTTTATTTGGTCTTTTGCAAGCGCGACGGGATTGCTCATGGGGAACCTCCTCAGATTCAATGTAGGGATACAACTGTTTTTTTTCATCCCAAGTAGCGGGCGTGAATGTTTTCAAAGCCAGGGCATGAACGGTGGTTTCAAGCTGTGCTTTCAAAGCATTCATAACGACTTGGTGCTGTTTAACTAGTGGCATGCCTTCAAACGATGGGCAGATGACAATGGCCTGAAAATGTTTGCCGTCTTGTTCGGGGTTGACGATGTAGGCGGTTGACTCAGGCAAGGCCGATTCAATAATGAGTTGGATCTGATCAAGCATGCTGGGTCAGCCAGTTTATAATATCTTGGGATTCGTATAATGGTTGGCCATCAATAAAAAGGCAGGGGACTTGGGTTTTACCCCCAACGGCATTTAGTCGTACATGGTTATTTGGATCGGTTTGGGTGTTGCGTAGGGTTACGGGGAGTTCATGGGTTTGAATGTGATTCAACACAATTTGACAGTACGGACACTGATCAAAGTAAAATAACTCTAATTCACACTCAGCCATGGTAGCAGTCTACAAGAAATCGGGGTATGCGTCAATTGGATCCAGTTCCATTGCTGCTAAATCGAATAATATCATTCATGAGCCAATCCAGATCGGTATTCATCAAGGCGTTGCTGGCGACTTGCTTTTCTTTGGGTTCTGACGATCGAACCGCTCTAAAGTGCTGGTCAATTTCTTTGCGAGATTGATGACAAAAAGCCGTTGTTAAGGCCTGAATGGTTTTGGGGTTTTGATGATTATGTAAAATAGACTCCGCTTTGGACAGCGTTGCCGCCATGGCGAACAACAGCGTTCCAATATCCACATAATGCGCAAGAATAGCCTGCTGATATTCGAGTTTGGGTCCAAAGCGCATCATGGTATGAAACAAACTTCTGGCCAGGCGTTTGGATGTGCGTGAGATATAATGCAATTGGGATAAATTGCGCTGGTTTAAGTGCTTGATTGAAAACATCGACCACGATGGCAGCCATAGCTTCGGGTACCATAGCAAGTAAAACAAACCGGCTTTCAACACAATGCCGATTTTCTTTCCGATACTGATTGACGGGTTGCTTAGAGCAAAGACGGTTTTAATATGCAAATCCATGGCTTCTCGGGCGATAAACAAGTGCATGATTTCGCTGGTGCCTTCAATAATTCGGTTAATCCGTGTGTCGCGTAACACTCGTTCAATTGGGATGCCATGTTCATTTCGTTTGCGCAATGAATCCGCTGTTTCAAAGCCCCGTCCACCACGGATTTGTACGGTTTTGTCCGCCATATCCCACGCCCGTTCGGAGCCAAAATATTTGGCAATTGCTGCTTCTAGGCGTACGTCCGCGCTGTTCGTTTCAATCAAGGAACAGGTTAAAAAGCTCATGGCATCAATGGCAAATGTTTGGGTAGCAATATCATTAATCAAGTTGGCAACGGCTTGGTGCTTGCCAATGGCTTGGCCCCATTGAACACGCTGTTTAATCCAATCTTGGCAGTAAGACAAACACACTTTACCCGTACCAGCTGAAATAACCGGAATGGTGAGTCGCCCAACATTCAGTGTCGCCAAGGCAATTTTAAGCCCATCGCCTAAGTTTCCAATAATATTTTCTTTGGGGACTTTAACGTCTTTAAATTCCATCCACCCGTTTCGAATCGCCCGAATGCCCATGAATTCACATTCATGCAAGACCGACAAGCCTGGGGTGGGAGTCTCAACAATAAAAGCGGTGATTTGCTTTTTTTCTTTCCCATGAACTAGCTTGGGTGGGGTTTCAGCCATAACAACCAAGAGTTCAGCCGCAGGGCCGTTGGTGGTCCATAGTTTTTGACCATTGATGATGTAATAGTTGCCATCGTCAATCGGCGTGGCTGTGGTGCTCATCCGTGCCGGATCGGACCCAACATTCGGCTCAGTGAGTGAAAATGCCGACACCGCACCGGCAGCCAGACGGGGCAGGTATTTTTGTTTTTGTTCGTTAGTGCCAAATTCTTTGAGTGGTTGAGGCACTCCAATGCTTTGATGCGCCGATAGCCATACGGCTGTTGAGCCACACCAACTGGCAACCAGCTCCATAGCGCGTACATAATTGGTAACGGATAACCCCATGCCGCCGTACTCTTTTGGAATTTTCATGCCAAAATACCCGCCCGCTTTTAGTGCATTGAGGGCTGATTCGGGTAAGACGCCGGTTTTGTCCACTTCATCCGGATTAATATGGGTTTTTAGGCATTTTTCCAATTCGACAAGCACGGCATCGCCAATGGCTTTGTCCGCCTCAGACTGCGCGGGATACGGATGAATCAAATCCCAGCGAAATGAGCCTTTGAAAAGCTCAGCCGTAAAACTGGGGTGCTGCCATTTGGTTTGTCTGGCCGATTCGGCTAAATCCATGGATGCTTGTTTATCGTGTTTACTCATGTGTTACCTCCTGAATAAAATTGCTGATTCTTTTTTGCCATTGTGACCAATAACTCACTCGGTGCAAACCGATCATGGACGGTATCCGCTAGCCGGTTCAGCTTGTCGACAACGGTGGGAATGCCCAATGCATCGGCATATCGCAGAACCCCCCCCCGAAATGGTGGGAATCCCATACCCATAATAAGTCCCATGTCTAGCAACTTGGGGTCTGACACAACCGATTCTTCTACGCACCGAGACGCTTCGTTTAACAGTGTTAGCATCAGGCGATCTTCAATTATATCGGTCGAGTAGGCTTTGGGCGTGACGGAGCTCAACAGCTTTTTGTTTACTGTTTTTTTACTGGTGTAATCGTAAAAACCAAGTTTTGTTTTTTTGCCGAGCCAACCGGGGTTTTGTTCAAAAACTTGAAACAAACTGGCTACCCGGAGTCGGTCACCGAAATGATCCCCCAATTGCTTGGCAACTTTCATGCCAATATCAATGCCCACTTCGTCGACCAATGTTAATGGGCCTACCGGCATGCCAAATTGCGTGGCAATCCGGTCAATGGCCGGAATGGCATAGCCTTCGCATACCATATGAACAGCTTCATTCACATAGGGGATTAACACCCGATTAATTAAAAATCCGGGGCTGTTTTTAACAACAATTGGTGTTTTTTTGATGTGCTTGGCAAAAGCAAATGTGGCATGAATCGTATCCAAGCTGGTGTGTTGACCGGGTATAATTTCAACCAAGGGCATGCGATTGACCGGACTAAAAAAATGCAATCCAATCAATCGTTCAGGATGCTGAAGCCCGTCGGCCATTTGATCAATAGACAACCCCGACGTGTTGCTGGCCAGAATAGCCGTGGGGTCAATGTGGGGTTCAAGTGATTTAAATACGGTTTTTTTAATGGCCAAGTCTTCAACAATAGCCTCAATAATAAACGGTTGTTTAGTTAGGCTAGTGGGCGCGATATTTCCAGATAATCGATGCAAAATAGTGGTACTATCGTGCACCGTCATTTTTTTGCGTTGCGTGGCTTGTTGGCAGTATGTGTGCACGGTTTTATAACCACTTAAAATGGCTTCCCAGTTTAAATCTTGAAGTCGTGTTTGAAAGCCTGCATTGGCGCATGCAAAGGCAATCCCGCCGCCCATAAATCCAGCGCCTAAAACGCCCACTGAGGTTGGCCGTGTGGAACTGGACTGGGTGAGACGCGTGTCACCGCCACAGCGTTTAAGGTCTTCGTTGGCGAAATAGAGGCCAACGAAGGTTTTGCAGGTATCGGTATGAACCAACTCCCCAAAGGCGTTGGCTTCTTGTTTAAGGGCGTAGTCTCGAGATTTAAACGCTGTTTTTTGTATGGTTTTTAGGGCGGCAAGCGGAGCGGGGTAATGGCCGTTTGTTTTTTTCATTACGGCTTTTTTGGCCATGTGGGTGATTAGGGTTGATTTACCGGGTAACCCGGCACTGTGTTTGTGCGATCGTGTGGGCTTGAGGGTTCGAACCCATTGATTGCTGGTATCGGATAAAAAGGCACCCTTTTCGAGTCGATCCACTAGGCCAAGTTTTAACGCTTTGGTGGCGGATACGGATCGACCGCCTAAAATCATACCCAAACTGGCGGCTAAACCAATGGTTTTGGGTAATCGATACGTGCCCCCAAATCCCGGAATAATGCCCAGGGTTGTTTCGGGTAATCCCAGCTGTGTTTTGGCGTGATCTGATGCAATGCGATATGTACAAGCTAGGGCCAATTCTAAGCCCCCGCCTAAACAGGCCCCATCAATCACAGCCAGGGTTGGAAAGGGAAGGTCTTCCAAGCGATTCAATATGTCTTGACCCATAGTGGCTTTTTCTCTGCCATCGTGGGCGTCGTGAATAGCGGCGATTTCTTGAATATCAGCGCCAGCAATAAATACATGAGGTTTATTGCTTCGAATTTGCAAGCTTAAGCATTTGGAATCGGTTGCAAGCTGACTGAGATGAAGATCCAGTTCATGTAAAGCGGCCGTTGTTAAAATGGGCATGGTGTTGGCCTCGCAGTTATAGGTGAGGCAGTAGTGTCCGTCGGTGGATTCAAGGGCCCAAATCATGCAGCAGCCTCCACAATGAAGGCGCCACCCTGGCCACCCCCAATACACAATGTTGCAAGCGCTCGTTCTTTTTGTTGGATTCGAAGTTCATGCAAAGCGGTTAAGATGAGTCGCGCACCCGTGGCGCCAACAGGGTGCCCCAAGGCAATGGCGCCACCATTCACGTTTAGCTTTTTAGGATCAATTTTGCCAATGCCGTACTGCTCAAACGCTCGTTCGCACGCAATGACCTGAGCGGCAAATGCTTCGTTAATTTCAATAATGTCAAAATCGTTGAGTGTAAACCCTGTTTTTTTAAGCAGCGCCTGGGTTGCATAAACCGGCCCTAAGCCCATGCGTTCTGGTTCTAACCCAGCGTACGCATAATCATGAATATAGCCTATGGGCGACAGCCCCATCTCGGCCGCTTTAGATTCGGCCATGACGATCATCGCAACAGCCCCATCGTTAATGGGACAGGCATTGCCCACGGTTACGGTTCCGAGCTTTCGGTCAAAGTACGGGCGCAATTTGCCTAGAGCGTCCAGCGATTGGTCGTTGCGAATGCATTCGTCATTGTGAATCATGTGGGTGTAGCCTGGATTGGGAATTGCATGGCGTTCACAATCAAACCGATGCTTGGATTCAGCAGTAGCGGCTTTTTGGTGGCTCAACACAGCATAGGCATCTTGTTCGGCACGGGTGATGCAAAATTCTTGCGCTAAATTTTCGGCTGTTAACCCCATAATTAAATTGGATACTGGATCGGTAAGGCCCTGCACAACACCAATAATCGGTGTCATAAACCGGGGGCGAAAAGACAAGCAATGCCGCAGTTTATCTTTGGTGGATTTGAGTCGGGACAACGTTTCAAAAAATTGGGTCATGGAGGCGTTAAACAGTAGGGGGATGTTGGACATGGATTCAACACCGCCCACGACACAAATGTCCGATTGTTTCGATGCAATAGCCTGATAGGCTGTGCTAATGGATTCCATGCCCGATGCGCAATTGCGGTGTACGGTTGCTGCGGGGATGCCTTGATCGAGTCCGGCTTTTAAGGCAATCACGCGGGCGATGTTGGCGGCGTGACCGGGTTGGGCAACATTGCCCAAAAACACGTCGGTAATTTGAGTTGCATCCACAGGACTTTGTGCTAATACTTCTCGCAATAACACAGCCCCCAAATCATCCGCTTGTAGGGATTTAAACTGACCACCCGCCTTTCCAAACCCGGTTCGCAAACCGTTAATTATGGCGAGCCTATCTTTTTTAGACATTGGGCTTTGTACTCATAGGGATTAGCATCATTATACAGGGTTTCATTTAAGATTCAATAGCCGTTTTGTACAATTCATCCAATTGATTACAATAAAAATCTTGAATCAGGCGGCGTTTGATTTTTAATGTAGGGGTGCTAAATTGTTCAACGGATTCAGTCACTAAAATAAATTGTTTGGGTTGTTTAAATGAAGTAAACGATCGGCATTGTTTGCGAATAACTTTTTGGTAAAACTGAAGCAATTCAGGATGTGTGTTCCAGTCGGGCGTATTGATGCGGTTCCCAAGGGTCGGATGCTGAGATAATTGCGCCTGATCTGGAAATATCACGGCTGCAATGTAGTTTCGGTTATCCCCAATTAGCACGGCTTCTTGAATCCATCGGTTTTCTTTTAATTTGGATTCAATGGGGATTGGCGGGACATTTTTTCCAGTCGATAGAATAATTAGGTCTTTTTTTCGATCAATAATCGAGATAAATCCATCGGTATCCACAGACACCAGATCACCGGTAGAGAGCCAGCCCTCTGGGGACAAAATTCGGTCGGTTTCCGTGGGATTGTTGTGATACCCAACCATAATATTTGGTCCTTTGGCTAATAATTCGCCGCCTTGAACCGTCACGGTAACACTCGGCAGGCTTTGCCCAACGGTTCCAAATTTAAAGGCATCCAGTCGATTGCACGCGATAATTGGGCTCGCCTCGGTTAGTCCATATCCCTCGATAATTAGCAAGCCACAGTTATGAAAAAACTGAGCGATTTTTGGGTTTAATCCGGCACCACCAGATACAAAAAATCGAATCCGTTTACCAAATCGCTGGCGTATTTTTTTAAGAACCAGGGTATCTGCGACTGAAAAGGCCAGTTTTAATAGGTAGTCGGGTTTTGATTTTTTGGTGTGATAGTGTTGGCTAATTCTCAGTGCGCTTTTGAGCAAGATTCGCTGGATTCGAGATGCAGACGCATGAATGCGCATGTGTATTTTTTCATACAGTCGAGGGACGCTCAGCATAATCGTTGGGTTAATTTCAAGGATTGATTCAGCGAGTGTTTCAATATCGTGAATATAGTAGGTACGACCGCTAACCGCCAGCAGCGTGTAGTACCCGACAGTCCGTTCGAAAATGTGAGATAAAGGTAGAAAGCTCAGGGCAATTTCATTTTCGTTTAGGGGAATAATGCTCAAAACATCGCGAACATTACTCAAAATATTGGCATGGGTTAACACAACACCCTTAGATTGTCCGGTCGTGCCCGATGTATACACAATGGTTGCTGTTTGATCGGGAGATAGTGCCCCCATTTGTTTAGCGAGAGCGCCACTGTTGGTGTCCGCTGTTTTTCCACTTTCTAATACTTGATTCCAAGATAGATAGCGGTCCGTTTTAGGATAGGGGTGATTATTGTTTAAAAATAGTTGTGTTATGTGTTCGGGGATGCGATCGCGCAGCGAAGCATCGTCAACAAACATTACCGATATATTGGCATCCTGAGTAATATGGGCGATGTCCTCTGGGTTTGAGGTGGGGTAAATGGGGACGCTAATCGCACCAATGCTCATGATGGCCAAATCGGCAATGACCCATCGGGTTTGGTTTCGAGCAAAAATACCAACCCGATTCCCCGCTGCAATGCCCATGGTGCGTAAGGCATGCCCCAGCTGCATCACATGCCGTTGAATATCCATGGCGCAGTTGCCAACATAGTTTCCTGTATCGTCGGGGGTGAAAAATAAAGGCTTATTTGGATTTGCCAGTACGTTATGCAAAAGCAAATCAGGTAATGTTCGAATAAAATCAGGAAGTTTGCGAGAAATAAAGGGCTCCTTGGTATTGTTTATGGGGTTAGTAAGCTGTATTTAAAACCTAAAAACAAAATTAGAGTGGTGTGTAACTTTGGTAGCGACGACTGGACTTGAACCAGTGACCCCACGGGTATGAACCGTGTGCTCTAACCAAAACTGAGCTACGTCGCCATTTGTTAAATCACCAAATGATAGTGTACCAGATTCTTAGGGTGTTGGCCTATAGCTAACGATATAGTTGGCGCATAATATTTGATGCTAAGCGGTACTGAGACCCGTGTGTTGCGGTATG
>JAQCBC010000005.1 GCA_027621615.1 bacterium | reverse complement strand
AACAGTCCCATGTAGAGGATGACAAAACAAGACTGAATCGGCAATATGGGGATACCTACCCCCCCTCTGGCCGCTTATACAAGCATAAACGGCGGAATCCTACCCCACTCAGCGGCTGCGCTGCAGCCGCTGAGACCAATGCTTGAACAGATACCGCCTCCCATAGTATAATTAAAATCATTGGATAAAAAAGAGGAAAATAGGAATTAAACAATGAAACGACCGTATCAACCCAATTCAAGAAAACGAAAAAAAACCCACGGCTTCCGTGTTCGCATGCAAACCGTCGGTGGCCGACGCGTACTAAACGCGCGTCGACGCAAGCAACGACGCAAGCTAACCGTATAACCCACACCCGTGTCACCCCCAGGGTTCACTACCATTGGCTGGCTACCCTTCTCAAAAGGGGGTGATTTTCGTTTCCACTTCTCAGCCGCTACAAAACGATTCTTTTTCCCGCACATGACCGTGCACCTAGCACCCAAAGCCAATGACTTGTGCAAATTTTCAATCGTAATTAGTAAAAAAGCCAGCAAAAAAGCCGTAACCCGCAACCGCTATCGGCGTCAATTGAAAGAATGGTACCGCACCCACCGCCTGCACGAGTTTGGGCATGATATGATTATTGTTGCTAAAGCCAAATTAACCCCCCAGCCCGCAACAACCATTCATCATGACTTTTCTCGTGTCCATCGTTGGCTAAAAACACATTGCACGATAGACTGATTTTTGATAAAATTAATTAATTATTATGTGTTATTGTCATGTGTAGAACACAGTGCAATGACGAGCGAGAAACAATTTATGATCAAACAAACTCTATGCTGGTTCATCAGCCAGTACCAACGGTATATTTCGCCCTTGACGCCACCCACCTGCCGATTCTATCCGTCCTGCTCGGAATATACCAAGCAAAGCATTCAGACCCTGGGCGTTTGCCACGGGTCCTGGCAGGGGCTTAAACAATTGTTGCGTTGTCATCCATTTTCTTCGGGGGTGTAATCATGGGATTTATCGATTTTATTGTTAACGGATTTATTTTAAAGTTTTTGGATATTGCGTATGTCCACATCATACCCAATTACGGCATTGGCATCTTGTTGCTGACCTTGGTGGTTAAATTGATCTTTTACCCACTCACGCGTAAGCAATTCCAGTCTATGAATGCCATGAAGGCCATTCAACCCAAGCTACAAGCTTTGCAAAAAAAACATAAGAGCGACCCTAAGAAGCTTCAACAAAGTATGATGCAGTTATACAAAGACAACAACGTTAACCCACTGAGTGGCTGCTTGCCCATGCTGGTGCAACTGCCCATCTTCTTTGCTATCTTTCACGGCATTAATAGCGAAACCTTTCAGATCATGACCCAACAGGTAGGCGTATACGCGGGATTCGTGCCGTTTTGGATTGACAACTTGGTTCAACCAGACCGATTTTTTATTTTGCCCGCCTTGGTTGGTGCCTCCACCTGGTGGTCCCAAAAACTGATGGCTATCAACCCCCAACAACAAAAAATCATGGCGTTTTTACCCATTGTCATGGTCTTTATTTGTTTAAAAATGCCTGCCGGTGTGCTGTTGTATTGGGCCAGTTCTCAAATTATATCCACTATTCAGCAAATTATGGCCAACAAATCGATTGATGCGGCCAATGGCATTATCACAGTCAAATCCTAATCTAGACACCATCACAGCCATAATTACCCCCACTGGGCCGGGGGCTGTCGCTATTGTACGCGTATCGGGTGAGCAGGCCATACCTGCCTTGCAAACACTGACACAAAAACCGCTACCACCGGCCCGTTATGTAGCCAACCGAAGCGTCTATACAGCGGCCGGGGAACCCATTGATGACGCCTGTGTGGTGGTGTTTCGGGGGCCAGCATCGTTTACTGGCGAAGATGTGGTCGAGTGGCATATCCATGCCAGCCCAGTTGTCATTCAAACCCTACGAGCGGAACTGTATGGGTTGGGTATCCGGGAAGCTAAACCCGGTGAGTTTACCAAACGCGCTTTTTTAAATGGGAAACTGGATTTAACCCAGGCCGAAGGCATTGCGGCGTTGATTGAAGCCGAATCGAATTGGGCCCATCAGAGTGCGTTGAATCATGTCCAGGGGAGCTTGCACCAATGGATCACACGAATTCGAACGGACCTATTGCGACTCTTGGAGGTGGTGGACGGGCATTTGGATTTTCCGGATGAGATTCCCCCATTGGATCCGGTCGAGACGTTGGCCACACTACAGCACTTGCGCACGGCCCTCCAGGATGTTGTGCAAACCCAAGACCACGGGGAACACATTCAGCGCAGCATCCGATGCCTCATTGTAGGGCAACCCAATGTGGGAAAGTCCAGCCTGTTTAATGCCCTGCTGGGTCATAACCGCGCCATTGTTACCCGAATACCGGGAACCACCCGCGACTACATCACCGCCACCACTCAGTTGGGGGGCTACCAATTTGAATGGACAGACTCTGCGGGCATTCGCCAGACGCGCAATCAAATTGAAGCGGCCGGTATTCGGAAAATTAAGCCGCTCATGGCAGCCGCAGACATCCTTGTGTGGGTCCAGGACCAAAGCAAACCCACAACCCAGGCCGATACCCAACTGATGCAAACCCTCAAACGAACCCAAAAACCCGTGTGGCGGCTCCTGAATAAATCCGATTTAAAAACCCGACGCATTCGATTGTCCGGCTTTCCCGACTCTTGGCCCGTGCTGCCCCTGTCTACCCGAACACCCGATGGCCTGGATGCCCTCAAACACCACATCGCCCAAACCTTTCAGCCCCCTAAACAAGCCGAACTGGCGTTGCTATGCAACGCCCGTCAACGCGCCTGCTTGACCCAGTTGCTAGCCTGCTTAACCCAGTTGCACACGACCGTGACACAGGGTATGGATATGGATTTGCTGGCCTTTGACTTGAAAGCCGCTATTCACCACTGCTCTGAAATGACGGGCGAGGCCATCACCGAAACCGTATTGGACGGAATTTTCTCTCGGTTTTGTGTGGGAAAATAAGGTTAGGGCCTGGCAGCCTGAATATCGCGCTGAATTTGTGCCTGCAACGCATCGGTTGATGCAAACTGCATCTCCCCGCGAATCTGTTGGGTCACCATGACCGATAGGGACTGCCCGTATAAGTTCCCATCATAGTCTAAAATATGGACCTCATGCCGATGGGTGTGTGTGTCAAATGTGGGGGCCGATCCACTGTATACCACGACCGGCGCCTGGGTATCGGCTAAATACCCCGCATACACCCCCGGCAAAAGCCCCAATTTAGTCTCTGGGAGTGCCAAATTGGCTGTTGGAAAGCCTAAGGTCCGCCCCCGCCCATCGCCCGACACAACCGACCCAGACAGACTATACGGATGCCCCAATAAATCCACAGCTTGATTAAACTGGCCAGACTGAATAGCCGTTCGAATGCGGCCACTTTTCACCGGCTCCCCAGCTTGCATCACCAATGGAACCAACACCACATCGATACCGGCTGAAGCTCCCAAGGCCTGCAAGATGGCGCCATGGCCACTGCGCTTCGCCCCAAATTGGAAATCCTCCCCCACCACAATCCGCTTGGGGGCCAATTCCTGAACCACAATGCGCTCAAAAAACTCTGCGGCGGATAGTTCCGCTATCGCCCGCGTGAACTGCAAAGCCAGTGTATTGGGAAAGAGTTGCCGCATTTCAGACAGAAGGGTTAACCGTGGAATCATTGGCGCTTCTGGGTGAAGTACGGCCCGAGGATAGGGACAAAACGTCATCAAATGACTGCACTGATCAGCAATAGCACGATGCCCGCGATGAATCCCGTCAAATACGCCCAGCCCCACGGTATCAATCGGTTCCCTCTCGTGGGGCCAATTCAAGCAATCGCTCATGAAAATAAAGCCGCTGTAAGTGCGTCCAAACAGGCACCATCCAAATCAATGGCTTGATCCACAGAATAATGACCAATCGCTGTTCGTTCCAAAGCGGTTACCGTCGCCCCCACGCCCAAAGCCTGCCCAATATCATGCACCAAGGACCGAACATACGTGCCTTTGGAACACGTCAACGAGACCGTTACAACGGGGTGGGGCGCATCCAACTGCATGGCCGCCACAACCAACGCATCAATGCGAACCGGCTGGGCTTCCAAGACCACCGTTTGGCCCTTTCTCGCCCGATCATACGCCCGAACCCCATTCACTTTCTTGGCTGAAAATGCGGGCGGAATTTGATCATAGGTTCCCTGAAAACCCGCCACGGCTTCGCGCACTTGATCCGCCGTTACAAACACGTGGGGCACCTGATGGGTAATGCTGCCTTCTGAATCATAGGTTGTAGTGGTCATTCCCAATTCGAAGGTCACGCGGTACGATTTGTCCATGCCGACAAAGGCGTCCAGTTGCCGGGTATACTGACGCCCAATCGCCACAATAAGCAACCCCGAAGCCAATGGATCCAGAGTTCCAGCATGCCCAATACGCTGAACCCCTGTTAACCGACGCAACTGGGCAATCACATGAAACGACGACGGCCCCACAGGCTTGTTCACCAATAAAAACCCACCGTCCCTCATCGCAAGGCATTTTCCAAAGCGTGCAAGACATCCGCCATCACCGATTCCAGCGAACCCGAAACAAACGCACCCGATGCCCGACGATGCCCCCCTCCGCCAAACTGCTGGGCAAATGCGGCCACATCAAACTCTATTTTGGACCGAAAATTTAACTTAACCCCAGATTCTTTTGCCCGAAACAACACCAACACTTTGGCTGTTTTTAACGCACGCATCAGCTCTAAGGCATCTTGAGAGACCATCGGGTCATCCGGCAATAAATACGTATAAACATACCCGTATCGACGCTCAATCGTCAGGCGATCCATGGCCGTGCCGAGTGTTTTAATTTGTGCAACCGATTTGGTGTTATAAATGGCATTGTTAATCCCCTCTGGTTGCGCACCCGCGGCCACCAATGCAGCCGCTGCTTGAAACGTCTCTGTGGTAACATTGCTGTACGCAAATCGACCCGTATCATACACAATCGCTGCATAAAGCTGTGTGGCCTGCTCCGGCTGAATCGCGTACTCGATTTCAGTAAAAAACCAATAGACAAATTCCCCCATGGACGACATCGCCGTATCGACAATATTCAAATCCCCAAACTGATGGTTGTGCTGATGGTGATCCCAGTTAATTACCGAGGCATACCCATCCGGAACCCCCGTTTTTTGCCAACCCTCAATGCGATACGCACTGGCACAATCCATGGCCAGCAACGTATCCCCAGCCGGCGGCTCTGGGGTGGTTACCACCGCCGAGATCCCATCCAAAAAATCATAATGCCGGGCCGTAAAGCCCCGCAACCACAGCTTCACAGACTTTCCATGATCCATTAAATACGCCCGCATGGCCAATGCTGAGCCAATTGCATCCATATCAGGGTCTGCGTGAACCGCAATGACCACACGCTCAGCGAGGGACAATTGTCCCTGGAGGGCATGAAATGCGGCGCTATTCGTCAATCCCGACATCTTTATACGCTTTGTATCGGAACCGCAAGTTGGGTACCGTACGGATGGCTAAAATTTGGCCAAGCTTGCCTTTGATAACCGGCGCCATTTTTCGTAAAAATCGCTGGGTCTTATTGCGCGCCTCGTCCGATCCAATCATACTGTAATACACGGTTGCATTGTGAAAATCGGGGGAAAGATCCACATATAAAATACTCACCATGGTTACCTTGTCTGATCGGATCTCTCGCAACAAAATTGCGGCAATAGCCTGACGCAGCAGCTGAGAGACACGGGCAACACGGTTCATTGCTAATCAACCGGTCGCTCAACCTGCTTATAAACGGCTATTGTATCCCCTTCTTGAAAATCAATACCCCGAACCACAACCCCACATTCGTACCCTTCCTTGACTTCGTTGACATCGTCTTTAAACCGCTTCAGGGAATTAATCGCTCCCTCACCCACTTGGTTTTTCCCTCGAGTAATCGTTGTTCGATACCCCCGGACCACTTCACCGCTATCCACATAAACCCCAGCGATAGAGCCAAATTTAGAATATTGATACACCGCACGAACGGTAAGGGTCCCCACTTGTTCATAATCATAATCCACAATGCGCTGGCCTTGAATCAATTGACTCAAATCTTCAATCGCTCGGTAAATAACCGTGTACAATCGAACCGAAACACCGGCATCATCGGCAATTTTTTGCACGGAATTTGCAATCGAAACGCCAAATCCGATGATCATGCCGCCCGAAATCGACGCCAAATTAATGTCGTCTTCCGTAATATCCCCCAAACCAGCCCGAACCATTCGAATCTTAACACTTTTTTCATCTGAAATGAGCTGCTTTAAGGCATCCACAGACCCTTGAGCATCGGCTTTCACCACCACGGTTACCAAATTACCCTCGCGCTCATCGGATCGACCCGTGACATGCACATCGTGGTTCCCAGTTCCATTGCGGCTCACCATCGCTTTTCGCGCATCTTTTTCTTTGTCATGGGCCACCAAAACACTGCCGGATTCTGGCACATCGGAAAACCCCATAATTTCCACGGGCATCCCCGGCCCCGCCGCTTTAACGGATTTGCCTTGATCATTAATTAAGGCTCGTGCTTTACCATAGGTTTTGCCCACTGAAAAATATTGCCCTGCCAATAAGGTTCCAGATTGAATCAACACAGTCGCCAAAGGGCCTTTTTGTTTGGATAAACGAGCTTCAATCACCACCCCTTGCGCAGGACCCGCTGTGGGCGCTGTTAATTCCAAGACATCGGCTGTTAACTGAATCATCTCCAATAACGTATCAATCCCATCACCCGTTTTGGCGGATAAGGGCACCACGATCGTCTCCCCCCCCCATTCTTCACACACCAATTCATGCTCGGTCAACATTTGCTTAACCCGATCTGGGTTTGCCCCCGAAACATCCATTTTATTCACAGCCACAATAATGGGCACGCCCGCTGCTTTGGCATGCTCAATGGCCTCGACCGTTTGGGGTTTGACCCCATCATCCGCCGCCACCACCAAAATGACCAAATCGGTAATCAATACCCCACGAGACCGCAGCGAGGTAAACGCCGCATGGCCGGGGGTATCTAAAAAGGTAAACGTCGCATGATTGACGGATACCTGATACGCACCAATGTGTTGCGTAATGGCTCCGGCCTCTTTGGCTTGAACATTGGTTTTCCGTATTTTATCCAACAACGACGTTTTTCCATGATCCACGTGGCCCATAACCGTAATGACTGGCGGCCGCTTGGGATCGTTCGCAGAAGCCGCCACCACCACTTTTTCAACAGCCGGTTTCGGCGATTCGTCCGCATCCACGGTGATATTCAATTCAGCGGCAATTTCAATGGCTTGCTGACGATTAATCATGGTATTTAAGGTCATTACCCACTGCTTTTTCATCAGCACTTGCATAATTTCAGACAATTTAACGTCCAAAATATCTGCATACTCTCGGATTGAAATGGTTTCAAAATTGGCCGCTATTGTTCGGGCTTCTTTTTCAGTCACTTCTTTTTCTGTTAAATATTCCTCATAGAGATCCCGAACCATTTTCACAGTTTGGGTATCCAATTTGGCGGATCGCCCCTTGACTCGAATATTTAAATCCAATAAAAACTTTACCAGTTGATTATCTGATATCTTTAACGATTTTGCCAGCTCATTAACCTTCATGCCAATTTTAATTATCTCCTGTTGAATCTTTGTCCACTACGTATGCTTTATCTTCTTGATCAAAGGCGGCCCGAATCGTTGCAATGGTTGCGCGGTCCAACGGCTGGGTCACATTCACCGTTACGGATCGCTTGGCCAACTCGGCCACAAAATCATTGGGCTCAAACCCATACATATGGGCCAATTGAGACAAGGCATTGTCATCGTCATCGTCATCGTCGTCGTCGTTTTGATTGGAATCCAACTCCGCACGAATGTTATCCGCTAAACTAGCACTGCCGGATGGCTTTTCACTTTCCAATCGAGCACTCAAACTATTGTCCATGGCTTCTACGGCCAGGCTATCTTTTTCCTCGGCATACTTTTCCTCAGACAAAATATCAATTTTCCAGCCCGTTAATCGAACGGCTAGGCGAACATTAACCCCTTTTTTACCAATCGCCAACGACAATTGATCTTGCGCCACCACCACAATGGCTGTTTTTTGCTCAGAGCTGGTAATTAAAACTTGGGACACTGTCGCTGGCTTCATCGAATTAGAAATGAAGGCAATGGGGTCTGAACTCCAATTTAAAATATCGACTTTTTCTTCGTTGCTTAGGGCCTTTAAAATATTCTGAATTCGCGTCCCCATATGGCCCACACAGGTTCCAACCGCACCCACATCGTCATGGTTGCTGTGCACGGCAACTTTGGAGCGCATGCCAGCATCCCGAGCAATCGCTTTAATTTCAATAATATTCTTATCTTTAATTTCTGGAACTTCCAATTTGAACAATTCAACTAAAAACTCCGGACACGACCGAGAAATTCGCAAAATTGGCCCCCGATTGGTTAAGGTAATATCCGACAAATAAACTCGAACATGATCCCCCGAATGCAGGGTCTCCCCCGGGATTTGATCCCGGCGCGTTAACGTCGCTTCAACGTCCCCAAGGTTAATTAAATAATTCATCCCCTCAACCCGCTGAACCACCCCATTCACCAATTGACCAATTTTTTCTTTAAACTTATCGTACACATACGCTTTTTCCGACTCATTGATCATCTGCAAAATGACATTTTTAGCCGCTTGTATCGCCACTCGGCCAAACGACTCCGGCGTCACATCCATGTCCACCGTATCGCCCACAGACCCCAAGAGCCCATCGTCTTTCACCTGCTGTGAACTAATTTCAGTTTCCTCGTCTTCAACCGTTGCAACAATCGCCTTCGTCGCAATAATTCGGCACTCGCCCGTTTCGGCATTGAGGACCGCGCGAACGCCCTCAACCTGACCATAATTTCGAGCATAGGCCGCCACCATTGATTTTTCGATAGCACCAACCAAATCCTCCAATTCAATCGATCGCTCGGCTTTAAGCTGAGCTGCAATTTTCTTTAAATCTTTAATTAAAATCATAACCGTTCCTTACACTGTCTATGCCTATCAATACGTATTCAATCAAGTTGCACCCGACCGATGATGGACATCGGCCTGAATGCTTATTTTTGTAACAAAACTGCATAAATTGAGCTGCAGCAAAAATGGTCATGGATACCCATGACTAGTTTCAGTATAGCACACAAGTGTACTTGAAACAAAATTAGCCCCCCGGACAGGCAGCGCTATTGACAACTTACCGCGTGGTAATTACCATAAAGTAAGTTATGGTCAATCAACACAATCAACCCCTCACTCCCACGCAAGAAGATTATCTTGAAATTATTTTTCGACTCAATCAAGCGGGCAACCCTGCCGTCACAATCACCGATTTGGCTCAGGGATTGGGGTGCCAACTCCCGACCGTTACCCGCACCATTAAAACGTTGACCGAACACGGTTATGTCACCCATAAACCCCGTGAAAGCATTCAATTATCCGAGCACGGGACAACACTTGCGCAACAAGTTGCCCATCGGCACGACAATACCGAGGCCTTTTTGCATACCGTGTTATGCCTGGATACGGACACCGCCACGGCGGATGCCTGCAAAATTGAACACGGCCTCTCGCCCGTCGCCGCGCAACGGCTTCATGCGTTTATGAAATGCTTTGCAGCGTTGCCGTCCGAGATTCAAACCCATATTCAAGAAGCGGTGCAATCGATTGACAAACATGCGCCACTCTTTGATCAAATTCAGCCCCATGAGCCCTCTCGGTGGCGGCATAGTTAAAGGCATACTTAAAAAATGGAGAAAAAAAGAATAACTACTCAATCAAAATGTGTCCTATTACTTGCCATCAGCGCCCTTGTTGCTGGGCTTATGCAACTTCGCAACCAGCCTGAGCCTGAGTTTGCGCAAACCAAGCCTTTACAGGTTGTAACCTCGTTCACGATTATTGCAGATATGGCCCAAACCATTGCCGGAGATGCGGCACAAGTTCGTGCCATTACGAAACCGGGGGCTGAAATTCACAACTACCAACCCACGCCCCAAGACATTGTGCGGGCCAAGACCGCCGATCTAATTTTGTGGAACGGCATGAATTTGGAACTGTGGTTTGAGCGGTTTACCCAAGACGTTGGCGATATCCCAAGTGTGATTGTATCAACTGGCATTGACCCATTGTCCATTCAAGCCGGTCCGTATACAAATGCCCCCAACCCCCATGCCTGGATGTCCACCACCGCAGCCTTGGTCTATATTGCCAATATTCGGGATGCGTTGAGCCAGCATGACCCCGCCAATGCCGCACAGTATCATCAAAACGCCGAGGCCTACGCCGAGAAAGTGCGAACAATCCGAAAAAAACTAACCGCAACACTCGCAACGATTCCCGAAGAAAAACGCTACTTGGTTACCAGCGAAGGGGCTTTTAGTTATTTGGCCCAAGATTTGGGGATGACAGAAGTCTACATTTGGCCCATGAATGCCGACCAAAACGGAACGCCCCAGCAAGTCCGTGCCGTCATTGATGCCGTTCGGGCGCATGCCATTCCCGTGGTCTTTAGCGAAAGCACGGTATCAGACAAACCCGCCAAACAAATTGCCGCTGAAACCGGCGCCCACTATGGCGGCGTCTTGTATGTGGATTCCTTAAGCACGGCCGATGGCCCGGTCCCCACGTACTTGGACTTATTAACGGTTACCACCTCAACCATCGCCCGTGGATTTAAAACGGCGTTAGCCCAATGACCCCACGAATTCACCTCGATGCGGTTGGCGTCACCTACCCCAACGGCCACATGGCTATTGATTGCATTAGCGCAACGCTAACAGGGGGGCATATTTGCGGACTCATCGGTATGAATGGCTCTGGAAAATCCACGCTGTTTAAATGCATGATGGGGTTTTTAACACCCACAACGGGCCACGTCACAATTAATGGAGGGGCCGTCGCTCAGGCACTCAAACACAACCAAGTGGCTTATGTGCCCCAAGCCGATGATATTGACTGGGATTTTCCTATCATCGTTGACGATGTGGTTATGATGGGCCGATACGCCCACATGGGCCCGCTGCGAATCCCCAGCGCCCAGGATCGAGCCATCGTTACGGAAGCCTTGGATCGGGTGGGCATGACAGCGTATCGCGATCGACAAATTGGGGCGCTTAGCGGCGGACAAAAAAAACGGGTATTCGTTGCCCGTGCCTTGGCCCAAGGGGCACCCATTATTTTATTAGACGAACCCTTTACCGGCGTGGACACCACCACCGAAAGCACCTTGATTGACCTGTTTCAAACCCTACGCCAATCGGGGCATCTGATTGTTGTTTCAACGCACAACCTGGGGAGCATTCCGGCTTTTTGTGACACCGTTATGTTGATTAATCAGCGGCTATTGGCCTACGGTGAAACCACCGAAACCTTTACCCGAGCCAATTTAGAGAAAGCCTTTGGCGGCATGTTGCGCCACCATCAAATTGCACCTACGACCATTCATCGTGACTCGGATCAACGCAGTGTCACCGTTCTAACTGACGATGAGCGAGCCGTCGTATTTTATGGGGATGACGACAATTGGGACTTAGTCGAAACGCCCAATTCGGATTAACGCAATGCTAACGACCGTTCTGGAACCCTTTGCATACGCCTACATGACCAAAGCCATTGGCATCTCAGTTCTGGTGGGCATCACATGCGCCTGTTTATCGGCATACATCACGCTCAAAGGCTGGTCCTTGATGGGCGATGCCTTGGCCCACGCCATTGTGCCGGGGGTTGCCTTGGCGTATACCATCGGGCTGCCCTATGTAGCGGGCGCCTTTTTGTCCGGGGGGCTGGCTGCGATTAGCATGCAAATCGTCAAGACCAAAACCAAATTGCGGGAAGACGCCATTATTGGCCTGGTGTTTACTGCATTTTTTGCCTTGGGCCTGCTGCTAGCGTCCATCAACCCCATGGCCGTGGACATTCAAGCCATTATTTTGGGCAATAGTTTAACGATACCGGATTCAGAAGCCCTGCAAATTGCAGGCATTGCGGGCATCACCCTGCTCATTATTGGCTTAAAATGGAAAGATTTTACGAGTGTTTTTTTTGATCTCAACCATGCCAAAAGCATCGGCCTGCCAACCACCGCCCTGCAAGTGGTGTTCTTTACCCTATTGAGCGCCACCACCGTTGCAGCATTGCATACAGTTGGCGCCTGTTTGGTCATTGCCATGTTGGTAACCCCCGGGGCAACCGCCTACTTAATCACCCATCGGTTTCGACACCTGCTAATGCTCTCTATGGGCCTAGGGGGGCTCACCAGTGGGCTGGGCGTTTACGTGAGCTATTTTATCAACACCCACCCGGGGGGGCTGGTCGTCCTGATGCAAACCGGCTTGTTTTTACTGGTCTTTGGCCTCACGCGGCTACTGAAACGCCCGTGCTTGATTGGTTAATCGAACCCATGGGCTATGCCTTTATGCAACGGGCCTTCGTGAGTGGCTTGGTGATTGCTGTTGCGTGTGCCATGATGTCCTGTTTTCTTATCGTCAAGGGCTGGTCCCTCATGGGGGATGCCATTGCGCACGCCGTGCTACCCGGTATTGCCTTGGCTTATTGGGCCCAGATCCCCTTAGCCATTGGAGCAACCCTATCGGGCCTAGTTTGCGCAAGTACCATTGGGTATTTGTCCCACCACAGCCGCGTGAAGCCCGATACCCTGATGGGCATTGTCTTTTCTGGCATGTTTGCTCTGGGTCTTGTGTTGGTCACTCACCTGCACAGCCATGTGCATCTTTTGCATATTCTATTTGGCAACATATTGGGCATTACCACCGCTGATTTTATTGAAACCATCGCCATTGCCAGCTTGTGCGCGCTGGTATTATTGATCAAGCGTCGGGATTTAATGGCCCTTTGCTTTGACCCCGTACACACCGCCACCTTGGGGATGGCCAACGGCCGCATGCAGGGTATGCTGTTGGTTATTTTATCCTTAACGATTGTGTCAGCGCTTAAAGCTTCGGGGATTATTTTAGTGATTGCCATGCTCATTGCCCCTGGCGCCATTGGCTTTTTGACCACCAAAACCTGGGATCACATGCTAGCTGTTGCGGTGAGCTCAGCGGTATTGGCCACCGGCTTGGGCATTGTGCTCAGCTACCATTGGGATGTGGCAACAGCGCCGCTAATTGTATTAATTCAAACGGGCTTTTTTCTCTTAGCCTTGTTCAAAACACATCGGTAACACCCGATTACGATAAGCAAAAATTGCCGCAATATCTCGGTCAACCAGTGGCTGAACCAACCGACTAATCAGGGGGATTGCGGGCAATGCGTATCGAACGGAGTCCTCAACAACCGTGCCCCCTTGATAGGCCCAAAACCGATGGGTATGGTGCCACACTCGATAGGGGCCGGATCGTTGATCATCCGCAAAGCAGGCATTGGGCTCCCACTGGGTGATCCGCGACTGCCAGCGCATGGGCAACCCCCTAACCCGCAGACGATAGGCAATATCGGTCCCCGCTCCCAACTGAGACGTCGATTGGGATGCCACATGAAATTGCAAAAAGGGTGGCGTAATACGCGTTAAGTTCTCGGACTTGGAAAAAAAGTCAAAGACCGTTGTCACATCGTGCGGGACCCACTGCATGCCGGTTAAGGATCGGCAAACGGTGTGCCGGCCATCTCGCATATCCAACGGAAGGGCATCGGCAATAGCCGCATCGAGCGTGGGATATAAAAAATGATCCGGATCC
>JAQCBC010000158.1 GCA_027621615.1 bacterium | reverse complement strand
ATCCGTCACCGTGTCTGGGTTCCCAAGATTTAGCATGGGTTCAATGGCAATGGTCATTCCTTCTACCAATAACGTATTGGATCGAGTGGTGCGTTGGTGGGGGATTAAGGGGTCTTCGTGCAAAGACTGCCCCACCCCATGGCTACATAAGTTCTTCGCGGTTGTCAGTTGTCGATCGCGGGCAAATTTGAAAATTGCACACCCAATTCGATCGATTTTCTGACCAATTTGAATCACAGACATCGCATCAAAAAACGCAGCCTCCGTATCGTGGACCAATTGGGCGACCGCGGTATCCACATCGCCAATACACCAAGTCCGTGCCGCATCAACATGATAGCCGTTGTAGCAAATACCAATATCAATACTACAAATGTCACCGGGATACATAATTTTATCCGGATACGGAATGCCGTGGACAATTTCATCATTTTTAGACACGCAAATTGTATTCGGAAACCCCTGATACCCCAAAAACGACGGTGTTCCCCCGTGATCTAAAATAAAGGTATGCGCCAATGAATCTAAATGAGCAGCGCTAACCCCTTCCACGCATGCCTGGTGTAGCTCTGTGTGCAATTGAGCCAACAAAGCCCCGCCGGCTTGCATGGCCGCAATAGCTTCCGGAGATTTAAGAACGATGCCCACAACCAAATGTCTCTTGAACCATCTGAGTAATTGAATCCAAGGTGCGACTGGTATCAATCACCACACATCGATCGGCATAGTAAGAGCGAAGAATGGCTGTTTGTTCGCAATAGGCTTGATACCGTTTTCGAACTACATCCGCTTGATCATCGTCTCGAACAATTAATGCATGCCCACAATCATCACACACATCCGCTTGTTTGGGTGGTACATACGCAACATGATAGGTGCGTGAACAATCGGAACAAATGCGTCGGCCATTAATTCGTTCCAAAACAAGATCCAAAGATGCATCAAAATACAAGACGTGCTCAATGGAACGCCCCAATGATGTTAATAATTGATCAAACTGCTCAGCTTGACCCACGGTTCGGGGAAACCCATCAAAAATGACGGCACCGGATTTTTGATTTAATCCGGATAGCAAGGGCTCCACAATCGCGATAAGGAATTCATCAGGTACCAACCCCCCAGATTCTACAACTGCTTGTATTTTTTTCCCCAATACGGTTGCTCGCTTAATTTCTTCTCGCAATAAATCACCGGTTGAAACAACCACACAGTCCAGAGAATCCCGCAAGAGCTGGGCTTGGGTTCCTTTACCAGACCCCGGAGGTCCTAAAAATACATAGAGTTTCTTCAATTTAAAAATCCTTTGTACTGGTGATTCATAATATAAGTATCCACGTGCTTCACCAAATCCAAGGCAACACCAACAATAATTAATAATGCAGTGCCTCCCAAACCTGCGAAGCTATTCACTCGCGTGATGTGGATACCCACAACGGGCACAATTGCAATTAAAGACAAAAACACCGCTCCAAAAAATGTCAAGCGAGTAATAATGCCTTCCAGATAATCGACTGTGGGCTTACCCGGACGAACTCCAATCACAAAGCCGCCATGTTTTTTTAAACTATCGGACAATTCAACGGGATTAAATGTAATAGCCGTATAAAAATAAGTAAAAAAGAAAATTAAAATACAAAACAATGCATTGTACACAAAACCATCGTAGCGGTACCACGTTGATACTATAGACTGAAATGCCTCATTGGGAATATATCCCATAATCATAATTGGAAACTGAAGAACCGCCGAGGCAAAGATAATAGGCAAGACGCCACCTTGAATTAGCTTTAGCGGAATATACGTGCTTTGAGCGCCCATCATACGACGCCCCACAACCCGTTTAGCATATTGAACTGGTATATTGCGTTGGGCTTCTTGAACAAAAACAATGCCGGCAATCACTGCAATTAATATTAAAATTAACGCAACGATTCCCACAACGCTGCCCCCACCCTGAACAAACACAACCGTGTTTTTTATATAAACCGGCATTTGCGCCACAATCCCAATAAAGATAATAAGCGAGGCCCCGTTACCAATCCCACGCTCGGTAATAAGCTCCCCAAACCACATAACTAGCGTAGCCCCAGCGACTAAGCCAATCAACGCATAAACAAAAAACGTCACCGTCGATACATGCGCAAACAAAAACCCCTTAAACGTAACCGATACAACAATGGCTTGAACCAAGGCCAGCACTACCGCTAAATAACGCGTATATTGTGACACTTTTTTTCGTCCCACATCGCCTTCTTGAGCCAATTCTTTTAACGATGGAGAAACCACCGTCATCAACTGCATAATAATCGACGCATTAATAAACGGAATAATACCCAAGGCAAACAATGAAAACCGACTCAAGCCGCCACCTGAAAACAAATTCACAAAGCCCAGCAGCCCCCCTTGATCAAACAGCGCCCGAACTTGGTTTAGATCAACCCCTGGAATTGGAACGTAACCACCCAAGCGATACAAAAACAAAATTAAACAAACAAATAAAAATCGTTTTCTAA
>JAQCBC010000157.1 GCA_027621615.1 bacterium | reverse complement strand
TCGCTGGGCTGATTTTCCAAATCGTTGTTGATACTTACCATGCCCGTGTTCGTCGGGAAAAAGCGCTCGCTTTAATTGAAAAAAAACTGGCTTGCATTCAAGAAAGTTTGAAGAAAAAGACAGCCTCAAGCACCAACACCAACCACATGTGCATTGTTGTTCAAGAAATCAACAAAGAGAAATCACGGGATGAGTGCAATTATTTTGTATTAACCGATCCGGTTTCCGAATCCGATTGGTTTAAACTCATGAATAGCATGAGCCAACTCAAAAATGCGAACCGAGTCCAAGCCATTTTTCCCAGTCACCCCAGCACATTGGCCAACCGAACCCTATTAAATTTTATTTCAGACCAACACTCCGACAAATCCTTTTATTTCCCATCGCATTTAATTAGTTTTAACTAAATGCGAATCGATATTGGTAGCGGCGTATACCGTGCAACACGATGGGCCATTACTGGGATCGTCTATACATTTCAGCGTCTCTTCGGCCGTGAGTATGATCTAGAATCCGCT
Source organism: bacterium (assembly GCA_027621615.1). GTDB lineage: Bacteria > Margulisbacteria > Marinamargulisbacteria > UBA6595 > UBA6595 > UBA6595. Next base: position 2,022 of record JAQCBC010000157.1, on the reverse strand, counting down.
ATTCACATTGGGGATGCCCTATTGGCCCGATGCCATACATGGCGATTCTTTAAACACCCCTGTCCCAATCGAGCACCCATTACGGTATGCGGATTATCATTTCCAAGCCCTGTTACGATTGCAGCCTTTAAAGCCGACATACCCAGCTTAAATTTTTGGCTAGCGTTGGGGGCTGGTGGCGTTTGTGTTAAAACCATGCGATTACACCCCGCATCGGGGAACCCCCGACCACGCGTTGCCGAAATATCCATACGAAACACCCGGTGTTTAATCAACGCATTGGGGCTTCCCAGCGATGGGATTGACACCACCCTTCAAACACTTAAAACAAGTCCTGTTTTATCAACAGGCCGTCCCATTGGCCTAAGCATTTATGGCGAATCACTGGCCGATTACACGGCATTAACCCAGCGTATTATAGACGCTCAATTACCCGGGCCCCATTATATTGAACTGAACAGCAGTTGCCCGAATCTTGGCCACGATACCAACGACAGCACAACCAGTTTGGTGGATATTGTAAACGCCGTTCGAGCCCTAACAGCATTGCCCATTAGCCTGAAATTATCCCCCATGTGGAGCAACCATACCCTGGATATTTTAATATCCAGTTTAAGTGATTGCCCGGATATTATGCTCAATAGCGGCAACAGCCACTACCAGACCTTGGATGCGCTTGGCCTCAATACCCACACGCTGTCCATGCCCGGTGGCGGCATTACGGGCACCCCCATTTTTGAGTCGACACTCGCCCGTGTTAAAACCCTAAGCCGATACCAGCTCCCCATTATTGCAACGGGTGGCATTTCAACGCCGGAGCAAGCACGCGCCGTGTTAAACGCCGGGGCCTCATTGGTGGGCATTGCCACCGGTGTTGTGTTTGATCCCTACTGCATTGTTCGCATTAACCACCATGAATAAATACAGCCTTATTGCCGGATGGCTGGGGCTGGTGGCGGTCTTGGGACTCTGGCTATATCCTTGGGCCAACCCTGCAGTAACGCTTCATGTCAAGCCTGGGACGCCTGCCATCCATGTTGCCCAGGCATTAAAAACCCAGGGGGTGATTCGATCTACAACCGTGTTTAAGGCCATGACTGCCATTGTTGGGAACCGCATTAAACCCGGGCCCCATCAGATTCCCGAGTCCGTATCTTGGAAACAATTATTGGCTATTTTAGAAACACCCCCCACTATAACATTGACCATTGTCCCGGGAATGGCACTCCCAGAAATTGCACAGGCCTTGGCCACCGTGGACCCCCGAGACCCTCAGCAATTTATTCACTATGTTCAAACCCAGGCCAAACAGGATTTAGAGACCGAATTTCCGCTATTGAAACAAAACCCAACCACGACCTTAGAAGGGTATTTATTTCCCGATACCTATTTTATTGAACCCGGCATGTCCGATGCGCAGTTGGTGCGCGTGTTTATCCAGCAGCTGCACCGCCAAGTATGGATGAAACACCCATCCAGCCAGGCTAATTTTCACGCAACTCTAACCCTGGCTTCACTCATCGAAAAAGAAAGTCAAAGCCCCAATGAATTTGCCAAGGTGTCTGCGGTGTTTCACAACCGACTCAACCGAAATCAACGCTTGGAATCGTGCCCCACTGTTGCCTACGCACTGGGCAATTATCGCAAAAAAATACTCACTTTTGATGACCTAACGGTGGACTCTCCCTACAACACCTACCGAGTCTTTGGCTTGCCCCCCACCCCGATTGCCACCGTGAGTGCAGCGGCATTCTACGCTGCCATTCACCCGGAGCCTAACTTTCCGTTTTATTATTTTGTTGCCGATGGAACCGGCAATCATATTTTTTCAAAAACGTATCGGGCACATTTGCAAAACCAAAAACGGCTCGGCAATCGCTCACTATGACAATAACGCGTCTTGCTGATCGCGCCATGATTTGTAATCCCGAACCCACTGCGCAGCCTTCATGGCCTGCTTGTCTCGACGCCGCTCGTTGTATGTAGCATTCGCACGCGATTGGGCTACCCCTTTGTTTAAAA
>JAQCBC010000156.1 GCA_027621615.1 bacterium | reverse complement strand
ACGCGGCCGCCCCATCGGGTATGATTGATGGCACGCTACCGGCTTTAAAATCAGCCTTGGCTCAGTACCCCGATTGCTGGTTGCTATCCTACGCCATGAAATACCATTCTCAATTTTATGGGCCATTTCGGTCCGCCACATCCGCCCAATACGATGGCCATACCGCCGGGTATTCCCGAGCGCAACACCAAATCCCACCCACGCAATCCCGAGAAGCCCTGCGGGATGCGTTGCTGGATGTGGAAGCGGGCGCCGATGCCGTGATGGTGAAACCCGGCATGCCCTATTTGGATCAACTGGCACACTTGCGCCAACAGACCACCGTGCCGCTGGCGGTATACCAAGTATCGGGTGAATATGCCATGCTTAAGCAGGCCGTAGCCAATGGTATTTTTGATGATGAATGGGCCGTGTTTCACGAAAGTTTTGTGGGCATGCGCCGGGCGGGTGCCGACTGGATTGTGAGCTATTACGCCAAGGCCTGGGCTGAGCACTACGCAACCCGATGATTCGCTTCGCATTGGCCCAATTGAATCCGTGGTCGGGGCATTGTGACGCCAATAGCGACCACATTGAGCAGGCCATTCACACGGCACACCAGCAAGATGCCGACTGGATTGTGTTTAGCGAGCTGGTGGTAACGGGCTATCCCATTTACGATGCCGTTTGGTCTTTGAAACCAGCCGTGGATGCCGCCGTGACCCGGCTGCTGTCTCTGAGTCATCAGTTCCCGGCGTTGCATATGGTGGTGGGATTGCCGGTGTATCAGGAATCCGGGGCGATCGCCAATGCAGCGGTGGTGATTCACAATGGTCAAGTCCAACACGGATATGCCAAACATCGGCTGCCCAATCAGGACATCTTTTTTGAATCGCGGTACTTTCAGCCCGGTGGTGGACCCACCATTATTGAGGATCGCGGGGCCCGAATTGGCATTACCATTTGCGAAGATGCCTGGGGTGGGGCCTCGGTTGAACCCATTGCCTCGTATGAATCGGTGGATATTTTGCTAAACTTGTCCGCATCGCCGTATGGCATTCATAAACAGGCTCAACGGTTGCAGCAGTTTGGTGCTGTGGCTCAGGCCTGTCAGGCCACTGTGATTATGGTCAATCAAGTGGGCGGCTGTGATGGGGTTGTGTTTGATGGGGGTAGTTTTTGTTTGGATAAAACCGGGCAGGTGGTGCATCAGTTGCCCCATTTTGAACCGGCATTGAGTGTGTATACGTGGGATCCGGCGTCGCCATCCGAGACCGTTGGCGCTGACGTGGACCCGATGGCTGGGGTTCATGCCGCTCTGGTTTTGGGTATTCGCGAGTATGTCAAAAAATCAGGCCTAGATCGCATTATAGTCGCCGTGTCCGGGGGGGTTGATTCGGCGGTTGTTGCTGCATTGGCGGTGGATGCGGTGGGGCCAGAGCATGTGCATGGGTTGGCGTTACCGGGTCTGTTTTCCAGCGAGGGCAGCATTGCCGATGCCGTGGCTTTGGCGAATAATATAGGGATTAGTCTGGATATTCAACCCATTACGGATTTGGTGGATGCCGTTATGCAGCAAACTCAAGTCGTGAGCTGGTTTGCCAACCCCAACAGCGTGGTTGAAGAAAATGTTCAAGCCCGGATCCGGGGAGTGCTGACGATGGCGTATGCCAACCAACAGCCGGGGGCTTTGGTGTTGGCAACCGGAAATAAGAGTGAGTTGGCGGTGGGGTATTGTACCGCCTATGGGGACATGTGCGGGGGGCTGGCGCCCATTGGGGATCTGTACAAAACACAGGTGTATGCGTTGGCCCAGTATATGAATCGGGCTACCATTCGTATTCCCGAATCCACACAGACCAAACCCCCATCGGCCGAACTAAAGCCCAATCAAGTGGATCAAGATACGTTGCCGGAGTACGCGGTTTTGGATGCGATTTTAATGGGGTATATTGAATCGGGGCAATCGGCGGATCAATTGGTGCATGCGGGCTATGACGCCGATACGGTATCGGCGGTCATTCGGATGGTGAAGCAATCCGAACACAAACGACACCAAGCCGCTCCCGTGATTAAAGTGTCCGCTCGAGCGTTTGATTGGGGGTGGCGGCAAGTCATGGCATCATGAAGGTGGTGGTGGGGCTGGGTAATCCGGGCGAACGGTATGCCGGCACCCGGCACAATGTGGGGTTTTGGTTGGTCAAAGCATGGAGTCGGTCGCATGATTTTTCAGGTCCAAAATCCCAATGCCAGGGGCGATTGTGGTCGGGGTCGGTGGGAGATGTTGCGGTTAAAAGCGTATTGCCTGGCACGTTTATGAACGCATCGGGGGAGTCTGTTCAGGCGGTATTGCGGTTTTACCGACTCACCCCCCTCGATTTGATTGTTGTGTATGATGATTTTGAATTGCCGTTTGGCGCCGTTCGCATTCGTGAAAAAGGGACGGCTGGGACCCACAACGGTATGCGGTCTATTATTCAGTGCATTGGAACCCAGGCATTTGTGCGTATGCGCATTGGGGTGGGGCCAAAACCGGTACATATGGATGCGGCAAACTACGTGCTGGGGCGGTTTTC
>JAQCBC010000155.1 GCA_027621615.1 bacterium | reverse complement strand
ATGCTTATTAAGCAATCCCCGATTTTCCAGTGTGGCACAAACGCTCTTAAAGCCGGCAATCGATCGGGGGCTTGAGTACCCTGTTCAGCACATTGGTTGCTTACCAATTCGATTTAGATCCTTTTATACCATGGCACCCACGTGGCTATGCCGCCGACGGTATGATTGCAGTTTTTTGGGCGACGCAACGTGTTTTGACGGCTATCATCAACGGATTGATTGGGTAAATGAGCTTAAACAACAAAAGAAAATAAAATTTTATGGGGGTCTAATTAACCCAAGCTACAAAAAACCGTTATTAAAAATTCCGAATCTTAAACTGGATGACGCCACCATTAAACGCATCAGTGTTAATGGTGTGAACCAACGATTTTGGTACTTACGTTCCTTAGCCAAAAGCAAAATTGCCTTATGCCCGACGGGATTTGCGCGATGGACATATCGGCATTATGAAGGCATGCTGACTCGTTCGATCATTTTATCGACCCAACTGCCCAGTACCTATACGTTGTTAATTCCATTCCCCAAACTGGACAATTTTTACTGCATCAACGATAAAGAGCCTGTCGTGCCTGCGATTGAGTCCATTTTATCCAATCTACGCCATTGGGAATCCATAGCAGACGAAAACTATGCCCACATGAACCAATATTTAGAAAACGGCGTCTATTCCACAAAAAAACCCAAGGTATTTGAATCATTTCTAGCCCAAATTCACTAACCTTCATTCCGGCACACCCACCCACCGTGGCTGTGTATGGTGCGTATGATGTGGTATAATTATGTGTGAGTGATAGTAAACATAATGAGGATTAAACCATGACCGATAACCACGATATATACGCCCAAGTGACCCCAAACCCAAACACCCTAAAGTTTGTAGTAAACGTTACTATTTTAGAGTCCGGAACTGTTGATTTTAGCGATGCATCTTTGGCGAGCCATTCGCCATTGGTTGAGCAATTATTTGCCATCACCGGTGTGGATGCGGTGATGCTGGGGCAATTTTTCATCAGCATTACCAAAACCAATGCCGCTGCGTGGGGTGATTTGGCCGAAACGGTTACTGAAACCATTAAAGTTTTTATGAAAACCGGCGAGGCTATTATTGACGCCACGGTGGCCAAAGAGTTGCAAGCCGCTCAAGTGGATGAAGAAACCGATGACGATGCCGCGACTGAAAAAATCAAGCAAATTTTAAACGATGAAATCCGGCCCGCTGTTGCCATGGACGGGGGCGATGTCCAATTCAAGTCGTTCAAAGACGGCATTTTAACCTTAAACCTTCAAGGCGCCTGCAGTGCCTGCCCCAGCGCAACGTTCACTTTGAAAATGGGCATTGAGAACCGACTCAAAGAAGACATTCCTGAAATTGTCAGTGTTGTCCAAGAAGGCATGGTGGATCCGTTCTAACATCCAATGTCCAAAACGGCTCTCATTACCGGAATTACCGGACAAGACGGATCGTATCTAGCGGAGTTGTTGCTTGAAAAGGGGTATGCCGTGCATGGCATTATTCGACGGTCCAGCAGTTTTAATACCAAGCGCATTGACCCCATTTACCAAGACCATCACCTCCCCGATACCCGACTAACCTTGCATTATGGGGATTTAACAGATGCGACCAATTTGAATCGGTTATTAGAAAAAATACAGCCCGATGAAATTTATAATTTAGCGGCTCAGTCCCATGTTAAAGTATCCTTTGATATTCCCGAGTACACAGCTCAAGTGGATGCATTGGGAACCTTGCGCCTCTTGGATGCCATTCGGGATACTCAAGTGCCCTGTCGGCTGTATCAAGCCTCAACGTCTGAACTATATGGTAAGGTTCAAGCCGTTCCCCAGTCAGAAACCACGCCATTTTATCCCCGCTCACCGTATGGTGTGGCCAAATTGTATGGGTATTGGATTGTGGTCAATTACCGAGAAGCGTACAACCTCCATGCCAGCAATGGTATTTTATTCAACCATGAATCCCCACGGCGTGGGCGAACCTTTGTGACCCGAAAAATTACCCATGCCTTGGCCAGCATTAAAGCCGGGCAGCAAGACTGTTTATATTTGGGTAATTTAGAGGCCCAGCGCGATTGGGGGTACGCCCCCGACTATGTGCAGATGATGTGGCTAATGCTCCAGCAAGAGACCCCGGATGACTATGTGGCTGCAACGGGTGAAACGCATTCGGTCCGTGAATTTGTTGAAGCCACCTGTGCCTGCCTGGACATTCCTTTGGCCTGGGTGGGTAGCGGCGTGGATGAAGTGGGCATTCGAACCGATACCAATACCCCCATTGTTCGCATTGATCCCAATTATTTCCGACCCACCGAAGTAGACCTCCTCGTGGGCGATGCCACCAAAGCGAAAACCCAATTGGGCTGGGAACACTCGGTTTCTTTTAAAGAACTCGTAAGCATCATGGCAACGGCCGACTGGGCACTCGTTACCAACAACGAACAGGTATATTATTAAATGGCCGTATCGTGTGATTTGATGGGGGAGCCTACATGAGTAGCCAAACCGGAACCGTTGTGGCACCGACCCTATGGTTCGGTAAAAACAGCAACCGCATGCTGAATGATTTGTTATTTGATCATTGGAAGAAAGTATGA
>JAQCBC010000004.1 GCA_027621615.1 bacterium | reverse complement strand
CGGAATTTTGACTGGGTTTCGTATCGCATCGGATCGGGTGGCCGTTGTTGTTGCATCGCAGAGAAACTTCCCCAATTTTTACGATCAATCGTTTGAATTCGTAACAGATAATGAATCGGTTGCTAGGAAGCGAAAACCCTTGTTTTTCATTGATTTTATAGCTATAATTCTAATATGTATTCCACTAATACTATTTTTAACCCTTCGAGGAACTGTTTTGGGTCCAGTTTATTTGACTCGAGCATACATAAAAAAAATTATAAAGGTGAATGCTAAATAATGATGAAATATACCCCAACAATTTTGGTTGTTGATGATGAAGATGATTTGCGAAAAGGAATTAAAGAGCTAATTGAGTCTCGGTTGGGGTGGACTGTCGTGGATGCCAGAAATGGCTATGAAGCCAGTGAAAAAATAGAAGAAACCCGATCGTTTATGAGTTTGGGAACCCCAAAAATAGACTGTGTAATTTTGGATGTTAATATGCCTAAACAAGGCGGCTTGGATTTTTTAAAAGAGTGGAGAGAAAAGGAATCTTTTTATGAGTGTTTAAACATTGTGTTGTTAACAGCGTATGACGAGCCGTACATTTGGCAAGCGGTTTGTGATCCAGTGTATGGACGCATTATTGAATATTTAATCAAGCCATTTGATATTGATAAATTGATTGATTTGCTGAAGCGTATTGTTGTGTTGAAACAGGGTGAAATTATTGCGGCTCAAACGCGTGTTCGATCCTATGACAAGCGATTGCTTCATGATAAATCCAAAAAACCTTCCCTGTAGTTTAATAGCGCTATAAGATGACGCAATCGGGTATTTTATTGGTCAATTTAGGAACACCAGACTCAACGTCCGTTCCGGATGTCCGACGATACTTGGGGGAGTTTCTAATGGATGAATACGTCATTGATTTGCCCCATTGGCTACGATGGCTGCTGATTCATGGGATCATTCTGAGGGTTCGTCCTAAAAAAACAGCTGCGGCATATCAGTCAATTTGGACAGATGCTGGGTCTCCGCTATACGCCATTAGTGCAGCATTGACGCAGGACATTCAGTTGCAGAGTCAAGTTCCAGTTGCGTTGGCCATGCGCTATGGAAACCCCAGCATCCGTCATGGGCTTGAGCAATTGAAAGACAAGGGTGTTGATTATGTTATATCCGCTCCATTGTATCCACAATACGCAATGGCCACCACAAAAACGGTGACTGTGGCGGTTGACACAGCTGCACAGGAATTGGGTATGGTTGTTAATCATGTTTCGCCATTTTATGGCGATTCTGGTTATATTCATGCCTTAGCTAATACAATTCAAGCGCATGTTGATAATACGGTCGATTACTTGTTGATGAGTTATCATGGCATACCGGTTCGGCATGTTAAAAAAACAGATCCCGGGAAGCATTGCTTTCAATCCAAAGACTGTTGTTTCATACCCAATAAAGATGCGCATGCGGTGTGCTATCCGCACCAAGTCAAACAAACGTCGCTGTCTGTTATTCAGGCGATGAAAACACCCCCGCCACAATGGAGTTGGTCCTTTCAGTCTCGGTTCGGATTGGATCAATGGCTAACCCCATTTACGGATGCAGAAATTAAGCGGTTGGCCCAATCCGGTGTGCGGCATCTGGCCGTATGTTGTCCGGCATTTGTTGCGGATTGCTTGGAAACATTAGAAGAAATTGGTGAAGAGGGAAAAGAAATCTTTTTAGAGAACGGGGGTGAAACATTCACCATGATTCCATGCCTGAATACAGAGCCCGAGTGGGTGTCTGCACTATCAGGCATTATACAACGCGCATTGGGCTAGCTGTTGGTCCAATGGGACAGCGCTTTTCCAGATTGCAATGCGTTGTCTAGGGCATTCCATGCCGTCGCATACGGCATCAGGGATAGGGTGTCGAGTATGGCTGACCCGGTATGCAATAAAATTGACCGCATGGGGGAGGGCTCACCATTTAAAGCGGCTAAGCCGGTATCTATAGAATCGGCTAAGCAGTCGTTGGGGGGGGCGTCATAGTTGGGCATGTTGGGAGGGTCAAGAAAGTGTTCGGTATGGGTGTTGAGTTGAACGGTTCGATATCGTATCCGCTTGGTCAGGGATAGCTGCGTGGAGCCTTCAACTCCACGAAACAAGGTGCCTTGCGTCATGGTGCTGTGTGCCATTAAATCAGTCATTTTTTGTTTGTAGGGCGGGTGCGTGTATCCGGTAATCAAGTGGGTGGATTGGCCGCGAATCGGCAGCAATATTTTTTCTAAGGTTGCGAGCAATGGCCGTTTGACCATATCCAAACGCAATTGTTTTTGTTCGTATAACAGGGGCGAAAAAACAGACTGGTCTACATAACACCATCCGTTACCCATTAATTGTTCAGCCGCTTCGGATAATGTATGGGTTGTTTTTTTATTCATGGCCTGCAATAGTTTGCTTGGATTCACACCATTTTTAGGGCCAATGGCATCTATGCCATGCAACACACAGGGGAAACCAATGCTGCCGAATAGTGGTGCTAAAAACACGCCGCAGTATAGATTGCGATTAAATCCATCATAGGGGTTTGCCAAATCAATTACATGGGGAAGGGGCGTTTGTATGTGATGACTCTGGTTGAGCAAATAATTATAAGCGGTATGGTTTTCCAGTTGGGTTTCTTCTTTTAGCCGCAATGCTTCTAAAAAAACCGCTTTTTTAGTTGTGTTGTTTCGTGAATCAAAGACATAGTCCAAACCTCTGTTCATATCAGATTCAGATAAATCCGTGTGATTGAGTAGGTTGTGGATAATTTGATCCATTGAGCTTTTCGGTGATGTGAAAAATAGGGCATATAAATCCGGTGGCAGTATTTGGCAGGCTGGGTCTTGGAGTTTATGTTCAAACCAACGGCTTTCGGCATCCGTTTTTTCCAGCATGATCAATGCCGTTATCAGGGTCGCTTTTGTAGCGGCATGGGTGTTGGTGGATTGTAGCAAAGGAGCCAGTGCGTGCAAGTCGTCGTCCGATAACGCTTTGCTCATGGTTTTACCCGTTCCCTTTCGTTTGACAATCTGAACTAAATCCAATTGTTCAGTCATGCTAGGTAATAGGCGATATAAGCAATATATAGAAACGCTAATCCGCTACCAGCCCAACGATTCATTTGGGTCGCATAACGACTAAATAGCCATAGCGCAATGGGCAAGCCCAATACAAACGCACCTTCAAGGCTTAGTTTGGATTGCCAGGCAATGGGCTGGATGCTGCAGCTAATGCCCAAGACACAGGCGATATTAAATACATTGGACCCAATAATATTGCCCAATACCATATCGGCGTTGCGTTTTATGGCCGCATTGATGCAGGTAACAAGCTCAGGCAGCGAGCTGCCTAAAGACACAAAAAACAAGGAAATAATTAGCTCAGGTATTCCCATAAGTAAAGCAAGTGCAGTGGCTTGTGTGAGAACGAGGTACGAAAAGCTTGGCAATGCAATGCAGGCGAATGTAAACAATGCCAGGTATGGCCCCAATTGGGTAGGCCCAGGCTCAGAATCAGTGGGTAATTGGTTGTTTCGGGACAACAATACCAGGTAGCCGGTTAGTATTAACAACAGCGCGCACCCTGCGCTAGGGCCTAGGGTTGGGTTGATCATTGTGCATACAGCGAGCCCGAGTGGGGGCAGTGTATGTGCAATTAAAATAGCGGTTTGTCGCAACTGCTTAAAGCATAACGGAGTAATGATGGCGGTTAAACCTAAAATGAGTGTTGTGTTGGCAATGTTGCTGCCCAACACATTCCCCCAGACAATATCCGGCTGTTGGTTTATGCTTGCCATAATATTAATCATAAGCTCAGGTGCCGATGTGCCAAATGCCACGAGGGATAATCCAATGATTAATGGGGATACTCGATAGTATTTAGCGATGGCGGTGCCGCTGTCAATGAGCCAGTCGCTGCTTTTCCATAGACCAATGAGTCCAATAATAAACAAACTACTTGTTATTAGCATTGTAAAGTTAAGTGTAATCTAAATTGGGAGTCTAAACCAGAGTTACAGGTTCTCGGTCAATATGACGCCGAACAGGTTTTGGCGGGGCTGGGAGTTGTTTTAAAACGGCATGACAATCGGGAAGCTGTGCGTCTGAGACTCGAATGAGGCTGTGAAAGCGATAATAGTTGTTTTGTTTTTCAAGCGGTGCTGGGCAGGGTTCTGATAGCGTGGCTGTTGGTAAGGCTTGGCGAATAACTTGGTAGCATTGGGTTAAGTGGGCCAAAGCATGTTTGGCAACAGTGGCATACGTTAAAATTCGGAATAAATGCGAGAACGGTGGGTAGTTGAGTAAGTGCCGCGTATCAATTTCAGTCTCGTATAGCCCAAGAAAGTCATACGTTTGAGCCGCTTCAATAGCGTAATGGTCCGGTTGTGTCGTTTGCAAAATAACCCGCCCGGGTTGTGTCCCGCGTCCAGCACGTCCAGCCACCTGCGTAATCAGCTGAAAGGCATGTTCTGAGGATCGAAAATGTGGGCTATTTAAGACAGTCTCGATGCCCAAAATACCAACTAAAGTGATGGCGTCAATATGATGTCCTTTGGCAATCATTTGAGTCCCAATTAAAATGTCACCATGAGACCGAAACGCATTCAATTGTTCGGTTTGCTTTTTTAATGTGCTGGCCGTATCGCGATCCATGCGAATAATTGTTGCATTGGGCAGTTGTTGGCGCAGGGCCAGCTCCAGTTTTTGAATGCCCAGTCCACTGGCATGCAGCCCTGGTTTTTTACAGTTGAGACACGTGTGGGTCATCGGGTCGCAAATTCCGCATCGATGGCAACGAAATGTTTGATCAGCATGGTAGGTGTAGCTGAGTTGGCATTGGCTGCATATATGGGGCGTGTTGCAGTGACTACAGGTGACAAATGGGGCATACCCCCGGCGATTCAGCAAGATAATGCTTTTCTGCTTTAAGTCTAAGTTTTTGACTAAAGCCTGATGCAAGACATCGCTGATTCCATCGGTTGTGGGCTGCACGGTGGTATCAACGCAGTCAATGGTGGGTAGGGGAATGGTGGGATTCGCAATTCGATGGGTTAATTGAACCACTTGATTGCGTTTCGATAACGTATGGTACAACCCAATATCTGGGGTGGCTGTTCCGTAAACGAGCTTCGCATTATGGTACTGAGTGCGCTTTCGAGCAATGGTGATGGCATGGTACAGCGGGGTGTTGTCTTGCTTGTAGCTTTGATCATGGGCTTCATCCATTAAAATTAACCCTAGGTTTTGAATGGGTGAAAATACAGCGGATCGAGGGCCAATAATAATGCGGACTTGGTTGCTGTAAATTTGACTCCAGGCAATGTTGCGTTGACGTGGGGTCATGCCAGAGTGCAGGGTTGTGACTCCGGTGCCGAATCGCGATTCAAAATACCGTTGAATTTGAGGGGTTAAGTTGATTTCAGGAAGCAATACCAAGACGGATTTGTTTTGGTTTAATAATGCGCGAGCCAAGTGAACGTATAGCTCGGTTTTCCCACTGCCAGTTACCCCAAATAATAGATGGTCATTGGTGGTTGCTTGCAAGGCGTTTAGGGCATCCTGTTGATGGGTGGTCAGTGGAAGATCGGGGACTGTTTGGGGTGGGGCCGGCATGGCTGGCGGGGTGATCCATGTGCGGTTGGTGCCAACAATGGTCGTGTAGCTGACGTAAGGGGTCACATAGTAGTAGTCGGAAAACCAGTCAATGAGTTCGATCAAATCGGGATATAGGCGGGGTAGATGCGGACTATGGCGAATCATTGGCTTTATCGCATAACGTGTGGATGGCTTGGGAATAATGCCCATGACTAAGCCTAGGGCAATACTTTTGCCAAACGGAACTTCAATATGGTCCCCAGGTTCGATGCCACTGTCAACGGCATAGGTGTAATATTGATTCAAATCGCGCAGGACAAGAACGTGGGCAAATCGCATGGTCATTCATCATAGCATAGAAATTTATCCGGTGGTGTGTAGTGATTTTGTGGTGTGTAAATGGTACACTAAAGGCAATAATGGCACACGATGAATTAGCGGATCAACTGGTTCAAGACATCATTCGAATAATGAGTCGCTATGCGAATTTCCGATCCTATTGGCGCAATACAAAACGGCAAGACACCATTTGCGACAATCTTAAAAAAACGATTGTGAAACGTTTGAATCAGAGTCAAAAAAATCCGTTTTTGCGTTGGGACTAGGCGTTGACACCGTTTTGATCCAGAACGATGGCCAAAGCTCTTTGGCACTTGAATAATAGTGATCAACAGTAGCGGCATCAAGTGCCGGTACAAATAAGCATCCGCCGGATCCCGTTAAATGCAAGCGGCTCTCAGGATGCTTGCGTATCCAAGCGTCTTGGAGTATTTGGTACAGCGGATACAATTGCCAAACAATGTGCTGCAAGTCGTTATGCCCGAGGGTTCCGTAATCAGGGGTGGCTTGTGTCAACGGTTCGTCGGGATAGTGTCCAATTGCATCATAGGCAGCATAAATATCTTGAGTTGACATTCGTTGGTTGGGGAAAACGAGTAAAAAAAAGTTAAATTCACAGGGGCCAATGGGGGTGACAGATTCGCCGGTTTGGGTGACCCACGCGGTTGAGCATTCGTGTATAAATACGGGGACATCTGATCCAATGGATCGGCCCAATTGCATCAATTCATGGTTTGTATAGCCGAGGGTACATACGCGGTTGATGGTTTTTAAAAATGCAGCGGCATTTCCGCTGGCGCTTCCAAGGCCACTGCCCACCGGCATTTTTTTGTTGAGATGTACGGACAGCCCATGCAAGAGCCGGTCTTTAATTTTTGCGTAGCAGGCCGCTAGGGTATTGGTATGGTCGGTGGGTATCGAGGGGTCATTACAGGTTAACGCCAGACCGGGCTGTTTGGTTTGACGAATGCTGATGCTATCCCATAGGTTTATTTTTTGAAAGCACGAGGCAATTGGATGATACCCGTCGTGGCGAGGGGCATACACAGTGAGGGATAAATTTAATTTGGCGGGTGATTTGATTTGAATGTCCATAGTTTAGTATCGATGTACGGTTACGCCATCCCGTGATTGATTAATATAGGCATCAATGAAGGCCTCTCGTTGTTCAAAGTCCAGTTCAGCCCGGATGAGCTTTAGGCTATCTGCTTTGGGCTGTGTGGGTGTTTGGTTTATTCCAATTAATTGAATAACATAGTAGCCAGTTTGTGTCTGAACCGGTGGGGCAATATCGCCAATGGTCTTTAATGAAAACACAGTTTTGGCCAGTGCGGAGTCTGGGTGATTGTGGGTGATCCAACCCCCGTGTGTCCATGGAACTGCGCTGGGGTTTTGAGTTAGTTGGGCGTAGATCTTACTGGCTTCGGATTGTGTGTCTGACACGCTATATTGAAACCGACGTTGATGAATGGAATCAAACAGCGCAGCATTGGTTTGATAAAATTGATTGACTTTAGCATCGGATACACCGGGGTAGTTTTCCAGTAATCGAGCAATCATCAATTCTAGCAACAGTGTATTCTTAACGGTTTCTAAATTGTCCGCATATTCTTTTGTGCGATGCAGACCGATTTTTTTTGCTTGATAAATTAAAATGGCTTCATCAATTAACTGATTTAATGCCCATTCGTAACGGTCTTTTTGTGTAGTTTGTGAGTTTTTGGGAAGCCGATTTAATCGAGTATGGACATCGTGCGTATCAATAATCGTTTTGCCAACTTTAGCAACCGGGCGACTCGGGCCATCGCTCAGATTTCCAAAACTAATTAGTGATAGCAGAATTCCGAGTGTCGTTATCGTGAGTATCATCATGGTTGTTTTTGTGCTTTTTTATTCAATGTTTATTTGTGTTTTTTAAGATACAAATCATGATATCACCGCATTTCGTTGACGTGCAACTCAAATTAAGCCTACAATATGGATTAATTTAGTTAATTAATTTATATGACAGAAAAACAAACAATAAAATCCACAATACAAGCAGATACCTGGAACCGAAAAAATGTTGTATCTGTTTCGCAGTTTACAGAGTCTGCGATTGATGCGTTATTTGAATTAACCGATCGGCTTAAAGCAATGGGGCGATTCCAATTGCGACAATGGAATCCACTTAGTGGGTATGTGCTAAGCAATTTATTTTTTGAGGCTAGTACCCGCAGCCGCATTAGCTTTGCTTCTGCATTTCAATATTTAGGCGGCAGTGTGGATAATACGGTGGGCGTTGTTTTTTCTTCAATTTCAAAGGGCGAAAGTTTGTCGGATACAATTCGGGTGGTCCAGGGGTATGTTGATGTGATTGTTTTGCGTCATTTTGCGGTGGGGTCTGCACGTATTGCGGCGGATAACAGCACAACCCCCATTATCAATGCTGGGGACGGAATTGGTGAACATCCCACCCAAGCCTTATTGGATTTGTATACGATATACAATGAAACAAAACGCCTGTCTGATTTGACTATAGCCGTTGTGGGTGATTTGCAACATGGTCGAACCGTTCATTCGTTGGTTCATTTAATGCGGTTATACACCAACATTCACATTGTTGCGATTGCGCCCAATGATCTTCAATTGCCAGCGGACAGCGTCCATACTTTGCAAGTGAGCGGTATTCGTGTCACTCAAACCGATGACTTTAAAGTGGGTATTGCCACAGCGGACGTCATTTATATGACGCGATTGCAACGAGAGCGATTTCAATCCGAGTCGGATTATGAGCAGTTTGAACAATTGTATATTTTAAATCGGGCGTTGACTGAATCGGTGTGTAAGCCCGATGTGGTTATTATGCATCCCCTACCACGGACCAGTGAAATTAATCCCGATGTTGATGCACTGAAACAAGCGGCCTACTTTCGGCAAACAGATAACGGACTATACGTTCGAATGGCTTTGTTTTTACTGGTTTTACTATCCCCCAGTGAGTTGCGGAATCATCTAAACACGGTATAATAAATGAAGACAAATGTATAAAAAGGAGACACCGAATAAATGAAAAAATTTTTAATTAGCATTATAGTTTCATTGGCTGTATTTGGCATGGCCCCGGTTCATGCAGAAGTTGGACTGATTAATATGCAAGCTATTTTTGAACGGTACGCAGAAGCCGCCAAAATGGAAGAGGTGTTTCAAGAAAAGCGCGAAAAGTATGAAGAAAAGCTTGAGAAGCATAATGAAAAGATGGCCGAAGCCCGGGAAAAAAAATCCAGCGAGAAAAAAATGAAAGACCTTGCGGATGCCATGCAAAAAGAAATGGAGCCGTTGCAGCAAGAACTATTGCAATTTCGAAACGAGTCGATTTATTCGATTCGACAAAAGATTTTAGCCATGACTCAGCGTGTGGCCAAAGAGCAAGGTTTGGATGTTGTTATGGATCAGCAAGCGGTTGTGTATGGTGGCTATGACTTAACTGAATTTGTATTGGATCGGCTGAATAAAGAATCGGATTCAAAGTAGTCTTGATCACCGTAGCGGATATTGTTGATGCGCTCAAAGGAAAAGCGGTTGGTTTAGATTTCCATCATCCATTGGTTGGTGTTGCGTCTATCCAAGAACCAAAGCCGAATCATGTGATTCCGTATTTTTCAGATCAACACTATGATCAGCTGGCTAATATATCTAAAACATCGGTTTTGTTGTCCACGCAAGCGATAGACAGGCCACATGTTTTTGTTTTTAATGGGCCTATGGCGATGGCTCAACTGATTGAGTTGTTTCGATGGACCGTCCCTCCATTGCCAACACTGGTGCACGATACAGCCCAAGTTCATGCATCGGCACATATTGGGGAGGGGTCTGTGATTCAGGCCGGTGTTGTGATTCAGGCCGGTGCCGTTATCGGTAACAGATGTTTTATTGGTGAAGGGTCTCAAATTTTTTCGAATGTTTCTATTGGGGACTCGGTTCGAATTGGCAATAAGTGTACGATTCGATCCGGAGCTATTATTGGGTCTGATGGCTTTGGGTACATGACACAGCCCGATCGAACGCATCGGTTTATGCCGCATCAAGGCGGTGTTTGGCTTGGAGATTCTGTTCATATTGGTTCTTTGACAACCGTTGATCGGGGTGTTTTGGCAGACACACAAATCGGGGCAGGCACTAAAATTGATGCGCATTGTCATATTGCGCACAATGCGTTGATTGGCAAACAGTGTCTAATAGCGGGAGGGGTTCAATTTGCAGGGTCCGTAACGATTGGTGATCATTGTATTTTTGCGGGCCAAGTGGCCGTTAAAGATCATGTGACAATTGGGCCTAATAGTGTTATTCTAAGTAGAGCGGGTGTAACCAAATCATTCCCATCTGGTGGGGTGACATTGTTTGGATTCCCGGCTCAGTTGCATCGTGATGAACTGCGATTTCAGGCAAAATTAAAACGGATGGTAGGTACAAAATGACAAAGCTAATATATGGAATTTTTATTGTGGCGCTTATCGGAACTTCTGTGCTTGCTGCACCAACAATTGGCGGGCCAACTGGGCTTTTGGAAATGCCAACGGCCGAGCGTTTGCAGTATCAAGAGTATAATTTAGGTATTGACTATTTAGGCGATGCTCGAAGCATTAACAACGATAGAGATAAGAGCGCTCATTATTACAAGCTTAATATTGGGACTTATGATAATATTGAGATGGGCGTTGTGGGGGGGGCTTATCCGGAAGAGGGTGTGTTTTTGAATATGAAATACCATGTGTTTTCTGAGCAGAAGCAGTATCCAGTTGATGTAGCCGTGGGGCTTGAAAATTTGACAGCCAATGAAGGTAGTAGTCTGTACATGGTTGCGAGCAAGCCATTTCAGGCATCGTTTACGGGCCATGTTGGGTTTCGTGCCTTATTCGAAGATTCGGTTAGCTCAGCGTTGATGATGGGAGGGGAATACTTTTTAAACGATGCTGTTAGCATTATTGCTGATATGATCGGCGATGACGGGCTGTATCGGGTAAATACGGGAGCTCGGTGGTTTGCAATGGAAAACTTGATTTTTCAGGCATCGATTCTAGACGGTATTGGAGAAAGCAGTAATCCCCGATTCATGGTGGGCGCTAGCATATCAAAGTTCTTATAAGATGATGGCGGTATAAATGACTATTTGGGAGGATGTCCAAGTTGCCCTTGAAACGTATTTAACACCGCCTGCTTATCAAACATTTTTGTCTTCAGCATCCTTTGTTTCATACGATAATTTTGTATTGCAGCTCAAAGTGCCCAATGCATTTTCTAAAACTTGGATGCAAGAAAAATGTGAACCAATTTTTAGGGAGTATATTTTATCTGAAAAATACCCAGGTACATTGGTAGAATATACGATTGATATTGAACAGCCTGAGGAGCAACAATTGAGTTTATTTGATGCAGCTCCAAGTGTGGTTTCTCAAGATAGGTTGTTTAATTCTCGGTATACATTTGACCAGTTTGTTGTGGGGCATAACAATCGGTTTGCGCATGCTGCATGTGAAGCGGTGGCAAAAACGCCAGCATCGGCCTATAATCCACTGTTTATTTACGGCTCTGTTGGGCTGGGAAAAACACATTTAATGCATGCTATTGCGCATCATATTCAGAAAAACCATCCTGGCTTGAAGTTAAGCATGGTGACGTCTGAAAAATTTACCAATGATTTGATTAATGCCATTAAGAATCAACGAACCCGGCAGTTTCGAGATCAGTATCGTGCGGTGGATGTGTTGTTTGTGGATGATGTGCAGTTTTTAGCTGGGAAAGTTCAGACTCAAGAAGAGTTCTTTCATACATTTAATGACTTGTATAGTCAAAATAAGCAGATTATTTTAACATCGGACCGATCCCCCAAAGAGATACCAACATTGGAAGACCGGTTGCGTACGCGGTTTGAGTGGGGGCTGATCGCCGATATTCAACCGCCTGAATTGGAGACCCGTTTGGCAATTTTGCGCAAAAAATCTGAAGACATGTCGTTGGTAATTACTGATGAAGTGGTTCATTTTATTGCTACACAGATTCCGTCAAATGTCCGAGAAATGGAAGGTGCCCTAAACCGGATTGCTGCGTATATGTCGTTGTTGGATGATGCGGATATTACCTTAGAAATTGTGAGTAATATTATTAAGGATTTAGTTGGCGTTCGGTCCACAAAACCGTTAAGCATTCAGAAGATAAAATCCAAAGTGCAAAATTATTTCGGTGTTACAGATGCTGATTTGTGTTCATCCAGTCGGGCGAAAGATATTACGTTTGCTCGCCAGATAGCGATGTACTTAGCACGAGAGTTAACCAATATGTCGTTCCCAAAAATTGGTGAGTACTTTGGAAAGCGAGATCATACAACAGTCATGTATGCGTGTGACCGGATTCGAACAGTTATTGATTCAGATGATTCTGTGAAACAGGTCGTGGATCTATTAATCAGTCAACTAAATGAGACCGAATTGAATTAAAATATGGTACACTTTTATAGATATATAGAATTATCTAAACTACCAAAAGGAGATAGAGCATGAGTAACCAGGAATTGATTGATTTATTGAACCAAGATCTTGCTAATGAGTTTGCTGCGATTATTCAGTACACAACGTATGCGGCAAAAGTAACCGGTCCATTTCGACCGGAGCTCAGTCAATTTTTATTGGCCGAAGTTGCTGATGAGCAAGGGCATGCTAAGTTTTTAGCGGATAAAATTTTGGTTTTGGGCGGAGAGCCCACAACCCAGGCAGCCAGTGTAGCGCCGGCCAATACCAATAAAGCCATGCTCGAAGCTGTTTTAGAAGCTGAAAATCGCGCGATTATCGGATATACCCAACGTGCTGAGCAGGCGGCCACTTTGGGTCATAAAGCCTTGTCGTTAGATTTGGAAGATATGATTCGGGATGAAACTCGGCATAGTGAGGAAGTATCTAAAATTTTGGATGGTTGGAATTTATAGTCCAGCGTTCAATAGTGCATGTGATAGACTGGCTGACAAAGCGGTCTTCAACGTGGTCGAGTTGATAAAAAGGTTCGGGATCTGGGAAGTGGGTATCGCACTCCCAAGATCCTGAAACTTGCGTAATGATGAGCTGAGTGGCGATTTTTTCTTGGATTGTTTGCTGATAAACCGTAGCGCCTCCAATAATATAAGTTGTTGATACACCCGCTTCTTGTGCTGTGCGAATGCCGGCTGCTAATGTGGATACCACGGGTACCGGCACATTGAAGGCATCGGGGTTGCGGGATAGCACAATATTTAACCGATTGGGCAACGGAGCCTTGGGTAGCGATTCCCATGTTTTTCTGCCCATGATAATGGCTTGCCCGGTTGTTTGTTGTTTGAATCGAATTAAGTCTTCCGGAATATGCCAGGGCAACTGGTTGTTAATTCCAATCCCGCGATTGGTATCCATAGCCACTAAAACGATAACCTGCATTAGACGGAAATCGGAAACCGAATAAAGGGTGCGGGCTGGTAATTATCAACAACAATATCATCAGCGGTAATCTGATCAAAGGGTTTATTGGCAATTTGAATTGTGGGAAGTGTTTGGGTTGGTCGTGTGAGTTGTTCCCGAAGGCCATTCACATGGTCCGTGTAAATATGGGCATCCCCGATGGTGTGAATAAAATGGCCGGGTAGTCGATTGCATTCTTGGGCAATCATACTTAGCAATAACGAATAACTCGCAATGTTGAACGGCACGCCAATGGCGACGTCCGCCGATCGTTGATACAGTTGGCAATCCAAGTAATCGCCCCGCACGTAAAATTGGAAGAGTAAATGGCAGGGAGGCAACGCCATTTGATCCAAATCCGCAACATTCCATGCGGATACAATTAACCGTCGGGAATCCGGGTTTGTTTTGATGGTATCAATCACCGTTTGAATTTGGTCAATATGCCGTTTTACAGGCTGGCCAGATTCATCGGGTCTAAACTGTTCCCATTGTCGCCATTGGTACCCATAAATTGGGCCCACATTTCCGTCGGCATCCGCCCAAGGATCCCATATTTTTGAATTTAAACCATCATTAATATTGGTGCTGCCTTTTAAAAACCACAACAGTTCGTTGACGACACTCCTAATTACAATTTTTTTAGTTGTTAGTAGTGGGAACCCCGCTTGCAAATCAACGCGGTATTGGTAGCCAAAAATAGACTTTGTTCCAGTACCTGTTCGATTTGTTTTATCAATGCCGTCATCTAAAATTGTTTGAACTAAGTCTAAGTACTGTTTCATTACAGGGAATCACAGTGTTTTTGGTAATCGGATGCGTTCAGCAGTTCATGTTGTTCGGTGCTATTGGTTGGCTCAATAGCCACCATCCAGCCATTGGCATCCGGGGATTCGTTAACAATGTCAGGCCGTTCGGTCAATTCGGCATTGATTCGTGTAATTGTTCCCGATAGGGGTGCGTAAATACTGGATACGGTTTTTACGGATTCAACTGTTCCAATTTCTTCGCCTTTTGTCACCGATCGTCCGACTTCGGGCAACTCAATATAGACAATATCGCCCAGCTCATCCACGGCATATTGGGTAATGCCGATGGTCGCTTCATTGGATTGAATCTCTACCCATTCGTGATCCGGTGTGTAATGCTTGTTGCTCATCTGATGGTTGCTCCTTTGTTTTACTTGCGTTTATGTTGATGCTAGACGTTTTAAATTATAGCTATAGTGTATCAAATTTTTTGTTTTTTTAAAAAAGCGATCTCGGCCTTTTTTTTCAAAAAGCTTTTTTTAACAATAAAAATTTTTTTTATGTGTGCGTAAAAATCTGTTTTT
>JAQCBC010000154.1 GCA_027621615.1 bacterium | reverse complement strand
GACGTGAACATCACCCCATCCACAA
Organism: bacterium; assembly: GCA_027621615.1. Lineage (GTDB taxonomy): Bacteria > Margulisbacteria > Marinamargulisbacteria > UBA6595 > UBA6595 > UBA6595. The sequence goes on along the minus strand of JAQCBC010000154.1, from coordinate 2,627 downwards.
CGTGTGCATGTTTCTTTAATCGATTAATAATGACTTTGTGTAGCAATGACATCCTATATTAGTTTATACTAAAGCGGTGGTTTTGTACTACATTAAAAAAATTAAATTAAGCATAATTTCCAGATATTATCGGTATAAATTTTCTTTGAATGCGGTCGCTGGCATTTGCTATGGACCGATAGACCCGTTGTTTACGTTTAAACACACGGTATGTTTGGCATTTTATCCGTCTCATGTTCATTTGGGCGATCAGCTATTTCATTTGCCCATGGTGCATATGTTGATTTCGCAGGGTATTTCCGTGCATATTTTGGGGCCAACGCCATTGGCGTTTTTGTTTGAAGCTATGGGCTGTCAGATTCGATCCAACGGCCAATCCAGCCCAGGTTCAGTTATTGTGACGAAGTGGGATTGCTTGTCTGAAGTTATTCACGAGCCGGGGGGGTACTTTTTGGGCTTAAATTACCGGCGCATGACGGGGCCGGGGCGTATCGGTGATTTAATTTCCAACGCGGTTCAGTCGGTCTTGTCTCCGTGGGTTGCTGTGAAAAAAATGGAGTTCCCAGGTATTGATTCGTATCTGGGCATGACAGAAATGCCGGCGCGTTCATGGCCGCCCGGCCCAATTGTGGTGGTTAATAATTGTGTTAATTCCAATCGGGTAAATGCCCGGTTGAAGCAACGCAGTTTTTGGACGCGTGTGTGCCAACTAAAACACAATGCGACCGTTCTGTTTATCGGAGAGCATAGCAATACGCCGTTGCCCGCTTGGGTTGACCAGGACTATCGTGGGCAATTGTCATTTCCTGAATTGTTTCGGTTGTGTCACACGCATGCATCACAGATTACGCTTGTAACATTTGATACAGTGATCGCCCATATCGGGGTGCTTTGTGGGGTTTCGGCAGTGCATGTCGTTTGTAAAAGCAATAAACAGTTGGTTAGCCAACGCTTTGTTCCATTTGTTAGTATAGCCGACCATCCATCCATGCAATCCGTACAACTATATTGAAAGCGATCGTATTGATGGTAAGATAATTAAAGATATGCACAGTATCCACTCAATCATTCTAAAACTGAAAGCCCATCGGTATTTGGGTCTATTTAATGTGCTTTACACACTCTTTTTTGTTGCCATGGCGATGGGGATTCCCTGGGCATTTTCAGATGAAACGCGGTCGGTATTTGAAATCAATAAACTCTTGGTATTGCGCTTTGGCTCAGCGGCAATGGCTGCAACGTGGCTGATTGAAGCGCTGTATTTTTCCCGGCCATATAAAAAAACAGGGCTTGAGATACCCATTGCCTTGTGGGTTTTATCCAGTATTGCCAGCACAGTGTTTTCGCTTAATCCACGCCTCATCGATGGGAAGGCTTAATCACCACGCTTAACTACTGTTTTTTGGTGCTTGCTAGTATAAAATTATTGCGAACCAAAGCCATGGTAGCATGGGTACTGGGGACACTATTAGTGGGCGGGGCGGGGTCGGCGGTGTATGGGGTTATTCAAAGCCTGGGTCTGGATACGATGAGCTGGAGTGCTGATGCCACATTACGGGTATTTGGATGCATTAACAATCCGGTGCATTATTGCCCCTATGTGAGCATGCTGGTTCCGGTTGGCTTGGGTGTGATTATTTGGTTCTGCCAGCGCAATGCGGCGGTGCAGCCATGGGTGTTTCGAGCGCTTTTTGTTGGATTAACAGTGTGTACGGCTTTGTTGTATTATGCTCAATATTTATCCTACTCACGGGCAACATGGACGGCATTTATTGCGGCACTGTCCTTTTTTTATATTAAAATCAGCACAACCACACCGCTAGCCCAACGTTGGCGCCAAGTGGTCTACGATGGGGCGTTGCTGCTGTTTATGGGTGTTTTGTATTTGTCTGCTGTATTTTTCTTGCACAACAAATCCGAAACCTTGGCGGTGATCATTTACAGTCTTGTGCTGGCGATGGTTGCAGTTGACTACTGGTTGCATCATCGACGCTTGGATTGGCGTGTGCTGGGTTTATTTGGCTGTATTGCGGCAACAACGGGTATTTTTGTTGTGGGGGTGCATCTTTGGCTCGCGATTCTTGTGGCAATTGTGTTGGTGATCGGGGTGGTGACCCTGCCAATTTCAGCAACCGTTTCCCGAGACTTTTTGCTGCGATACGTGATTATCGGCGCCTTTATCCGGTTGCAATTTGTGGGTATTTCCTGGATTGAAGCGGGTGTGTTTCTGTGTTTATGGCTTGTATATGCTTACTGGATGATTCCCCATGCCCATTTAACACGGTTGAGTCGTTGGGTCGCCAGTGGAAGCTTAATTCTGTTTGCGGCTACGTTATCGTTTTCAAGCGTGGTTGATTTTATTGGTAATTCTGGTACACAAAAGACAATTACCAGCAAGATTAACAGTTACAAAAACGATGCCATCAAAGGAACGGCTCGGACTTCAATGTGGAAAAGCAGTTGGCCGTGGTTTTGTGACAACTGGGTGGTGGGCACCGGTCTGGATACCATTAAATATGCATACCCCAAATACCGTCGCTCAGATTATGGGCCCTTGGAGGGGGGGCATCATTTTACACCAGATCGCTTGCACAATGAGTATTTGAATACCTTGGCTAGCAAAGGGG
>JAQCBC010000153.1 GCA_027621615.1 bacterium | reverse complement strand
CGGGCGTTTTTAACTTTACGCTATCTATTAGTTCGGCCCAATTTGGATTTTCGGGGGTTTGCGGGTCAAATTACCACAGGCCAAATTGCAGTCGGGGATTCGGTTACAGTGTTGCCGGCCAATGTGTCCACAACGGTTCGCTCAATTGTGACCATGGATGGGGAGTTGGATGTGGCTATTCGGGGGCAATCCGTTACGGTGACGTTGGCGGATGAGGTGGATGTGTCTCGGGGGGATGTGTTGGTGGGTGCATCCAGTCCGGTACGCATTGGCCATCAATTTGTATCCACGATTGTGTGGATGTCGGACACGCCCATGATTCCCAATCAGTTGTATTGGATTAAAACCCGAGCCAAGTTGTTGAGCGGATCGTTGGAAGCCCCTCAGTATCGATTAAACATTAATACGTTAGAGCATGTGGATGCGCCCACCTTAACCCTCAATGAAATTGGGCAATGTGTGTGTACCTTTGATCAACCGATTCCCTATGAATATTATCAAGACAATCCGCATTTAGGCAGTTTTATTATTGTGGATCGCCAATCCAACAACACGGTTGGCATGGGGCTCATTCATTCGGCGGTGGCTACAGAGGATTGGGCCCAGCGCTATGTGAAACAGCGGGCCAAATATTGGCGCCCGGGTCAGGTGAGTGTGGCGGATCGAACTCAAAACAATCAGCATCAGCCCCTGTTGGTGGTGATTACTGGCCAGGTGCCTCGCCAACAGTATTCCGATACGGGCATTCAGTTGGAAAAAGCGTTATTTGATCGGGGTATTCAGGTTTATCGTCATGGGTTTCAATTTTTGCGTCATGCAGATGCCCAGGCCGATTCGATTGCGGAGCTGCGTCAGGATATGTTGCGGCATTTGATGGATATTGGGTATGCCTTTTTGGATGCTGGCATGGTTTTTATTACGGCGATTCGAGGCCTAACGCCCTTAGAATTAAATCAGTTAACCACGTTGGCTGAACCGTTTGATGTGCAGGTCATTGACTTGGATACGGATTCTGAACAGCACACGGCGGATACGGTTATCAATCACATACAAAAAGGATAGGTTTATGAATATTGCATTACTTGGATTTGGGTTTGTTGGGCAGGGGGTGTGGCATATTTTGCAATCCAACCGTGAGCAATTGGCGTTAAAGCTGGGATTGGATGAAGCGGATATTCAGCTCAAGGTTGTGGGGGTTCGCGATTGTCAAAAGGCTCGAAACAACGGCTTGCCGGAGTCTATTCCAGTTACCGATGACATTGGCCGTATTTTGGCAGATCCCAGCATTGAATTGGTCATTGAGGCGATTGGGGGCGAGCATCCGGCGTATCAGTATATTCACGATGCATTGGTGGCGGGTAAGCATGTGGTAACGGCCAATAAAGAAGTGATTGCTAAGCATCAGCAGGTTTTGTTTCAGTTGGCCCATGATCACCAAGTGATTTTGGCGTGTGAAGCGGCGGTTGGGGGGAGTATTCCGTTAATTCGTGGGTTGCGAGTGGGCTTTGCTGCCAACAAAATTCAGTCCGTTATGGGTATTTTAAATGGGACAACCAACTATATGTTAACCCGTATGCTGGCCGATTCAATGCCGTATGATGATGCGTTAAAGCAAGCGCAGGCCTTGGGTTTTGCAGAGGCGGATCCGACCATGGATGTGAGTGGCATGGATGTGGCGTATAAAGTCATTATTTTAGCTGGGGTGGCGTTTCATGTGGATATTCCCATTGAGGCGATGCCAGTTGAAGGCATTGAATCGATTCAATTGGCGGACATGCTGCATGCCCAAGACATGGGGTATGTGGTGAAGTTAATTGGGGCGATTACGGCCACGGATAATGGGTTGGCGGTGCGTGTCTGCCCGATGTTATTGCCCAATACCCATGCGATGGCGACGGTTAACAATGAAGTGAATGCGTTGTTTTTGCATGGGGATTGTGTGGGGGATGCGATGATGGTGGGAAAAGGGGCGGGTGGAATTCCGACGGCGTCGGCCATTTTGTCTGACGTGGTGGCGATTGGTGCATCAACGTCCATGCCGGTTCGACTGGAGCCTGCGCAATTGGTTCCGTTGTGTGACCAGGAAACAGCGATGTATATGCGCTTATCGGTTCAGGATCATGTGGGTGTTTTGGAGCAGGTGACGCATGTGTTGAGCCAAGCAGGTGTGAGTTTAAAAACAGTGATTCAGAAAAATCAAGGCGATGAAGCCTCTATTATACTGATCACGCATCCGGTTAAAGAATCGGTTATTCAAGGGCTTCAACTCAATGAGTTACCGGCTGTATTACGCATTGATGCCATGCTACGGGTGGTTTAAATACTTCTAAAAATATCTACAGTAACTAGATTACAGATATTCTATTGACAATCTCTCATTTTCATATTAACATTTGCTGTAATCGGTTTACAGAGAGTAAAAATGATTAAGAAACTCAAAGACATATCAGAAATATCCACCGGAGTAACCTTTAGAATGCGATTAGAGCATACTACGGATGGAAATGTTTCAATAATACAAATGAAAGACCTAGGGGATAATCATATTGTTAACCTAAATGAACTTATAAAATCCAAAATAGAATCCCCGAAACAACGTCAGTATGTAAAGAAGTTCGATATCATTTTTAGAGCTAGAGGGCAGAATCTTAC
>JAQCBC010000152.1 GCA_027621615.1 bacterium | reverse complement strand
ATCCGCTAAGCGTCGCTTCAAACGATTCAACTCTAAAATTCGATGGAAAACTATCAATAGTACTGGCCATTATGGCACTCGTATTGGTCGTGTAAGCCAAGTCAACAGTTAAGCGACTCGAAACCTTGTATGCAATACCAAACCCATACATAAACCCCAGGTCCGTCATTCCTTTATCAGAAACATCAAAACTGTACTGATCCGCATTGCCTGAATAATTAATATCATAATAAACATGAGCCAATCCCAACGTGCCATAAACAGAAAGTTTCGGCGAAACATGTTTACCCAAATTTGCGGCATACCCTTGCTGATAATGAACCGCATTATTAAAACCAAGATCACTTGAGCTGTACTGATGATCTAGCTCGCGATTTACTAAACTATTATGAAAAATATAAAAATCCAAATATCTGCCATTAGTCAATTGAACCGTATACCCCCCCTTTAACGATACGCCTGTTGTCATACCATCAGAGTCTGTGTTCAAAATAGAGAATTGGCCCGGAAACTTAGTTTCTGCACTAATTGAATAATTCCCAAGTCCGGTCCCAAAAAACCAATAATTTTTGGGGACATTGTTACCATCTGCTGTGACACCATTAACCAATAAAGCCATCAAACCTATTAATACATATTTTTTCATTAAAACCCCTCATCCTACTTGATCTAACAATTAAAAAGACATTCAATAATGCTACAAAAAAAACAGAATTATGTCAACGCTTAGTTTTATTATAAAATACCAAACGCCATCATGGCATCGGCTACTTTGCGAAAGCCCGCAATATTGGCACCATCCACATAATTAACATATGGAGTCCCCGGTGTTGATCCAAACGCCACACATTGTTGGTGGATACTCATCATAATGGAATGCAACCGCGTTTCGACTTCATCCCGTGTCCAATGCAATCGCATGCTATTTTGGGCCATTTCCAACGCTGAAATTGCCACACCACCGGCATTGGCCGCTTTGCCAGGCCCATACGCAATTTTAGCCGCTAAAAACACATGAATTCCCTCGGGTGTCACCGGCATATTAGCCCCTTCACCCACAGCGATACAACCATTTTTAACCAACAACTGAGCCTCCGATTCATCCAACTCATTTTGAGTCGCACACGGCAAGGCAACATCGCAAGGAATCGACCACGGCCGTTGGCCATCGTGGTACTGGGCAGACGGAAATTGATCTACGTACGCTTTAATTCGCCCACCCTTCAATTTTAACGCTTTGACAAACTCCAACTTTTCTTGGGTAAAACCAGCTGGCTCATAAATAAACCCCGATGAGTCGGACAATGTCACCACGTTGGCTCCCAACTGCATCGCTTTTTCAGCCGCATATTGCGCCACGTTTCCGGACCCTGAAATGACCACCGTTTTTCCATCGATGGACTGATTGCTATGCTGCAACATGTTTTGAACAAAATACACACACCCATACCCCGTGGCTTCAGTCCGGATCAAACTCCCCCCAAATTCAATACCTTTCCCGGTTAACACACCGGTAAATCGGTTGTTTAACCGTTTGTATTGACCAAATAAATAGCTCACCTCTCGAGCCCCCACCCCAATGTCCCCAGCAGGAACATCCACGTCCTTGCCAATATGCCGAGCCAATTCCGTCATAAAGGACTGACAAAAGCGCATAATTTCATGATCGGACTTGCCTTTGGGATCAAAATCAGACCCGCCTTTCCCGGCACCAATGGGCAAGGTTGTTAAACTGTTTTTAAAAATTTGCTCAAAGCCTAAAAACTTAAATGTGCCCAGACTTACCGATGGGTGAAACCGCAAGCCCCCCTTGTACGGGCCAATCGCATTACTGAACTGAACACGGTACCCACGGTTGACTTGCACACACCGTTGGTCATCTTCCCAGGATACCCGAAAAATCACCGTTCGATCGGGTTCAATTAACCGTTCTAAAATCTTGGCGGCTTTGTATTTGGTATGCTGATTCACATACGGCACAACAGATACCAACACTTCCGCCACGGCCTGATGAAACTCCGGCTCACCAGGATTTTTCTGAACCACATGCTCCATTAAAGCAATAAAATAATCTCGATCTTCGCCCTCAAACGTAGGCGGAACTTGAACGGTGCTGTTGCTAATTACTGTTTGCTTCATAACTATTTAGACTGCAATCATACCATAAACAAAATTATACGACTATAGGTCACCCATTTGTGCCTGTTGGACCCGATCCTGAACCAAGTGATTAAGCTGATCAATCCAGGTTGCTTTTCGCTCCGTTAGACCCGTTTGCTCATCGGTTGAAAACCGCCCCAGCACGTAGTTTGCCGCATCCATATGCACCGGTTTTGGCCCCACCCCAATGCGCATACGCACAAATGCCTGGGTCCCAATACACTGAATAATGGATCGCATGCCGTTGTGGGTCCCCGCCGTCCCTTTTTCACGAATGCGAACTGAGCCAAACGGCAATTCAAAGTCATCATACACCACAATCAAATCGCTGGGGGGGAGTCGGTAAAACCGCAACGCCGCCTGAACGGACTCCCCCGATGCGTTCATAAACGTACCCGGCAATACGCTTTTAACCGCAACATCTCCCACCGAGCCCGACCACAATCGCCCCTGGCATTGGGATTTTGGACCTGAAAAATCATGCGACCGACTCC
>JAQCBC010000151.1 GCA_027621615.1 bacterium | reverse complement strand
TAACGGAATCGTCCAGATCCGTTGCATCATCCGTGCCATCTAGGGCTAATACATCGCCTGCTAAATCCGAATTTGATGTATCATCGTTATCCGAACTGACGTACCCTCCCTCAACTTCATCTTCTGGTGTTTCGTCTTTTGATTGATTGATTTTGCCAATTTCATTATCTTCAAGTAACTCTGTATGATCCAAAATTTAATCTCCTTGTATACAAAAAATCTTTCAAAAGAATTTTTTCCATCAACAAAAGCTAAAGTCTAGCATAAAAATTGGGTTTTTTCAAGAAAATTGGTAGCCTCACGGGGAATCGAACCCCGATCGCCAGGATGAAAACCTGGTATCCTAACCGTTAGACGATGAGGCCACTGCGTGTCGGGATATATCCCTTACGTAATCGGTTTAATAATAGTAGCGAATACCCATTAAAAAATCAAGGGCTTAATCGGGCACATGTCCAAGAATCCCCCACCCGAGAATACAAAAACCGATCATGCAACCGATGGGGCTGTCCCAACCAAAATTCAATCGCATCGGGTTGAATGCAATAGCCCCCCCAATGCGGTGGTCGCGGCACCGGCTGATACTCAAACCGATCACGAACCTCTGTCAATGCGTGACTCAAGGCGTCTCGATCTGGAATCACTTGACTTTGTGCCGACGCCCAAGCGCCCAATTGACTATCGCGAGACCGCGATTGAAAGTAATTGTCTGAAAACTCTGCTTCGGCCTTGGCAATGCGCCCTCGAATGCGAATTTGTTGCTCCAAAGCATCCCAATGAAACACCACCGCAACATGCGCATTGGCTTCAAAATCACGGGCTTTTGACGATTGATAATTACTCACAAAATAAAACCCCACATCCGTCACCTGTTTTAATAATACAACTCGAGCATCCACCGACCCATCCGGCTTTCCACTCGCCACAACCATGGCCGTCGGATCCATAATCTTTTTAGAATCAACGGCTGCGGCATACCACGCACGAAACTCTTGGATTGGATTGGCGTTCATACCGATGTTGGACTGACCCATTTTCGAAACCGAGGGATGACTAAAACAAGCCAAAAGGGAACCAATACCCAAGCAAATACCGCATACCCCAAGCGAATGGATGAAAAAAATAAGCCAAATGCCATCAACGGACCAATAATACGTGCCAAGCTGCCCGTTGCCTCATACAACCCCATCACGCCACCCACGGACTCACTATCCGTATTTTTATCCGCCAACCACGTGGGAATGTAAATCATGGTCAACGCCAACCCCAATTCAAAAATGAGTAAAATTGCAAATAACATCGGAACTGTCGCGACCATTGATAAGCCCCCATAAGCAATACTGGTCAAACACAAACCCAAACACACCATCGGCACCACCCGGGAGACCGATCGGCGCGACAGTCCACCCTGAATAACCAAACCGGCCAACCCCAAATAAAAAAACAACCAACTGTTTTGACTCTCATCAAAGCCAAAGGCATGAAACGTAAACAACGCAAACGTCGTTTCAAATCCAGAAAACACAAGCATACGCACAAAATGAACCCCCAAAATAAATACAATCACGGGACATTTCATAACACGCAAAAACTGATACCATTTTATATCGCGAGTGGTATCTGTCTTTTGACGCTCCGGCTCTTTAAGCAACACAATGGTCAAAATCAAGGCCAGCAACGACACCGCCCCGGCAACCAAACCGGCTAGCTGATGGGTGCCATCATACAAAAACCCACCCAAACAGGGGCCAATAATAAACCCCAATCCAAATGAAATACCTAAAATTGCCATGCCTTTAGACCGGCTTTTTTCATCCGTAATATCCACAATATACGCACGAGCGACCGAAATATTTCCCCCTGTAAACCCATCCAAAAGCCGAGACGCCAATAACCATTCATAACTGCCGGCATAGGCAAATATCCCATAGGATAGCACCGTTCCCAATTTACTAACTACCAGCATGGGCTTTCGCCCCCATCGATCCGATAAACTACCCAATATTGGCGATGCAATCAGCTGTGCCGCTGAGTACGCCGCCAATAACACCCCCAACTGCCATCGGTCCAAGCTGAAGCGATACCCAATTTGGGGCAAAATTGGAATGATTAACCCAAATCCAATTAATTCGGTTGCAACAACCAAAAACAAAACCAATAAGGCCCGTTTACGATTCATAAATAGGCTCCAATAACGGTTCACAGGCGCACACTAAATTACGATCCCCGTACGCTTGATCCACACGAGCCACTGTTGCCCGAATGCCATCTGGCCGATGGGCACTCGCCGCCTGCCGAGTATACGCATGGTTCCAGGCATCCCCCATCAACTCCGCTGCCGTGTGTGGTGCTTGCGTGAGCACATTGTCTGATCGATCCGCCACGCCATCTTCAATAGCCTTAATCTCAGCACGAATCGCGATCATGGCCGAACAAAAAGCATCCAACTCGGCCAAAGACTCACTTTCAGTGGGCTCAATCATCAACGTCCCCGAAACCGGCCACGACATCGTTGGCGCATGGAACCCATAGTCCATCAATCGCTTGGCAATATCATCCACCGTAATTCCGGCTGTTTTTCGAAATTCACGACAATCCACAATCAGCTCATGCGCCACACAGCCGGCTTGATTGGTGTACAGCAAGCTATAATGATCGCTTAATT
>JAQCBC010000150.1 GCA_027621615.1 bacterium | reverse complement strand
CTTGAATACTTAAAAATATAGGATCTAATTTATAATTTGTTTTTTCCGATAACTCAATACTGCCTTGGGTGCATGTTGGTGCTTCAGGCTTTTTCTTAGTGCCAACAGCGTGCTGTGGCGATAACTTCACAATTTCGCTGCCAAAATAGACCAATTGTTCGTTGCACTGTGGGCATAAAAATTCCAAGTTATTAACAACAGCATCGGCATCATTCACCGATTGATTGCACTTTTTACAGAATTGCTTGCCCATCACTCAAAGCCCCAACACGATAATGATACTCAGATAAAAACCAGGCACCTAATTTTTTTTGCCATTGAAATCGGCCTTTATCCACATAATGCTTGGCCCATTGATACCAACAACTGGCGGGACTGATGCGCTTTGCTAAACCCATAGCAATTGAATTAAAGCCCAAAAAGGACTTTAACTCTGGATGTTTGGATAAAAAGATACAGGCTGATTTCCCTTTTTCCTCATGCCGATTTAAGTCCGATATAGAATCAACAATATGATAATGATAGTTGATAGAAGTCGGCAAATACAGCAAGGGGATATTAAGCTGATGCAAGCGATACCCCAGTTCTAAATCTTCCCAGCCATACCCTGTAAAATCCGTCGAAAAGCCATTGACATGATGAAATAAATGCGTGGGAATGGACACATTGCCGGTTAAAAAATAATACCATTCTAAGGGTTTTTGCTTCTTCAAAACTTTACCAATTTGAGGCGTCATGCCTATCAAATTCAGGGGCCATTCGAGTGTTTTTAAATTAAAGGCAGCCCCTTCAAAACACGTCGGATCTTGGGTAGCTTCATGTGCCTTAATATGCGCTTGAATAAATTTTTCATCGGGGATCATATCCGCATCAGTAATCAATAAATACTCTCCGGAGGCTTGTTGAGCCGCATAGTTACGCGCATACGCCTTTCCTTGATTTTCAATACAATGATATTGAATGGGAAGCATTGAAAAATCAGCGACAATATCGGCCGTGTTGTCTGTGGAACTTGAATCGGCAATAATAATTTCAAATTGATCGCTCGGCACTGTTTGCTGGGTATAGCCACCCAACACTTTGCGTAATAAATGCCCTTGATTGTATGTGCCAATAATAACTGAAATAAGAATCATGGTTGAAACAATGCCGCTGCTTTATCTTTGTCTGACAACTGAACGGGATGATCTAATAACGGCCAATCAATGCCCAATGTGGGATCATCCCATCGAATGGCGCGTTCAGATTCTTTATGGTACACCGTATCGCATTTGTATACCACATCCGCTAGATCACTCAACACATAAAACCCGTGGGCAAATCCGTGGGGAATGATCAACATATGCCGATTCTCATCCGATAAATGCACGCCCACCCATTGCCCATAGGTACTAGACTCTGGCCGAATATCTACAGCAACATCAAAAATATGACCCACAACCACATGCACCCATTTGGCTTGTGCATAGGGGGCAATTTGATAATGTAAGCCTCGCAAGGTTCCTTTTGAGGATCGGGATATATTTTCCTGTTGCATAGGCATGTGAAGACCGACTCTATTTAATTTTTCGGCATGAATATTTTCATAGAAAAAGCCACGCGAATCGTTTAGTAGCGTGGGCTGAATTAATTTAATGTCTGGAATATGGGTATCAATAATCGTCATGATGCCGTATCCGTTAACGACCCCATAATCGTGCGGGCATGTTGAATAACACTGTCTGGAAGCCCGGCCATTGTGGCCACATGAATACCATAGCTTCGGTTGGCATGCCCTATTTCTAATTGATAAGTGAATGTGATAGCAGATTCGGATTCTACAATACCCATTTTATAGCAGCGTACCCGTGGCAAATCTTGGGTTAATTCAACCAATTCATGATAGTGTGTGGCAAATAATGTGCGTGCGCCAATGGTGTTGTGGATATAATGCGTCATAGCAGTGGCTAAGCTTAGGCCATCGTATGTGGCCGTTCCCCGGCCAATCTCATCCAATAAAATCAAACTGTTCTCCGTGGCTTGATTTAAAATAGCGGCACTTTCTAGCATTTCAACCATAAAGGTGCTGTGCCCTGCATACAAATTGTCCATGGCACCAATGCGAGTAAATAAATGATCCACTGGGCCAAACTGGCATACCGATGCGGGAACAAAACTACCCATTTGCGCCATGACAATACACACCGCGACTTGGCGCATAATTGTGGATTTGCCCGCCATATTAGGGCCGGTAATAAGCCCTAAATTGCCCGATTCATTGGATAACGTGACGCTATTCGAAATAAAGGTCATATCCGATTGTCTGGCTAAAATAGGGTGATAGCTATCACTCAAATGCAATACCGGTTCGGCCAATACGTGAGGGCGCATGTACCCATACTCGTGCGCCACTGTGGCTAAACTTTGAATGACATCCAACTGGGCGATCACTTGCGCCAACGCCTGCATCGCAGCAACATGGGGGGTCAGTGCGTCAATCAATTGATTGTACACACAGGTTTCTCGAGATACTTGTTGCTCCTGGCCCGTTAATAAAATGGTTTCTTTTTCTTTTAACTCAGCTGTAATATAACGCTCGGCATTGGTCAGAGTTTGTTTGCGAATATAATGCTCAGGCACTGTGGCACGATTGGAGCACTCAATATAATAGCCAAATACTTTGTTGTACCCAACTT
>JAQCBC010000003.1 GCA_027621615.1 bacterium | reverse complement strand
ACTCAATGAATGCCCGTTAACGTTGGCCGATATTGAAACAGTTAAACAAGCCTTTTTAAAGTGTTTAACCGGGGTTTATCACCAACGAATTAATTACGACAAAATTAACGAAACGTTGAGCGAATGAGCAATACGTTTATTATTAATTATTCTGAGCCGGTGACCTTGGGGTTTGATCCAGAACGGTTTATGCACTATTTATGTGATTCCCTGGCGATTACCCATAGTTTTTTTGAATTTACATTTGTCAGCATCCCCATGATCTGTGAGATGCACCAAACTCAGCTCAATGATCCGTCTGAAACCGATATTATTACCTTTAATTTAACCGAGCAACACACAACCACCCAGTTAATTGGGGATATTTATATTTGCCCCGACGTCGCGCATCGCCATGCACGCGCGCTCAACCACAGCTTAGATGTTGAAATGCAAACCCTGATTGCCCACGGCATTTTGCATATTTTAGGCTATGATGACCAAACCACCGCCGATCAAGCAATTATGTTTGCGAAACAAGACCAGCTGGTTGCCGATTATCAATAGTGGCCTGCATCACCCCTGTTTCTGGGTCATAGCGCACCAATTGGACGGTTACTAGTGCATTGCGCGTAACAGCAGAATCCGGGGGTACACAAACGGGAATAAAATTGTCCGTGTGGCCCAGCCATCCGTAATCTTTTTTCTGTTCAATTAAAACGGGCAGCACCTGGCCCACATAGCGGTCACAATACGCGGCCTTTTTTTGAGCGCTCAGCATTCGCAACCGTTTAGCCCGGGCTTGAATCACCGACGGCACAACGGGATTTTCAAATTTTCGACTATGCGCCATTTGGCGTTCCGAATAGGGAAATACATGAAAATAGGCCAACGGCAACGCTTCTAAATTCGTATACGTTTCCATAAACTCATCCTCGGTTTCACCGGGAAATCCCACAATAACATCGGTCCCAATACACACGTCGGGGGTCCACTGGATAATTTTTTCAAGTTGTTGCGCATACATGGCCATAGTGTACTTTCGACGCATGCGTTTGAGTGTGGCATCGCACCCACTTTGAACTGGAATATGGGCATACCGACACAACGCAGTGTCCGCATTCACTAAGCGTGAAAAAATTCGATCATCAATCGTTGTTGGCTCAATCGAAGACAAGCGAATGCGACGCAAACCGGGTATTTTTTCCATAGCATCCAACACATCCACCAATGTTTTTTCTGAATCCCAATACGTTCCCATATTAATCCCCGTTAATACCAATTCATGATGCCCATGCATCACCAATTGATGGGCCTCCGCCAATAAATTACTAAACACTCGGCTACGTGCTGGGCCACGGGCAAATGGAATAATACAAAAAGAACAATAAAAATCGCACCCATCTTGGACTTTAATATTGGCACGCACATGCTGTTGATCGCGATCCGTAATCGGCACGGAAAACGATTCGGCAGGAATCGACGGAACCATGACGACTGGCTCAGCCGAATCGGCTAAAAAGGACTGGTCGATAATTGACACCAACCGCATTTTATCAGCATTCCCAATGACCCACCGAACCGCTGGGAAATCAACCAGCCGGTCTTTGAGAATTTGGGATTGGCACCCAATTAACGCTATGGCTATATCCGTTGATTGGCGGGCAATACGATTGACTAGCCGACGGGTATCCCGATCCCCATTCTCTGTGACGGTACAGGTGTTAATTACCACAATATCGGCCGCTTGTCCAAATGGAACACAGCGATACCCTGCGGTGCTAAACTGTTGGGTTAAGGTTGCTATTTCTGCATGATTGAGCCGGCATCCTTGAGAATAAAAAGCCACCCGCCGCATGCCTGAAATTCTACGGCTGACGCGCTGGCCCAAACGGACGAAACACAACCAATAATTGGGGCAGTAGTGTTAAGGTTAATACCAAGGCCATCCCCATGGCCAAACTCGTCAACAAACCAAAATACACACTGGGCATAAAGGTCGAAAAGACCATAACCGAAAACCCAATAATAATAACCACACTGGTATAGACAATAACCGCTCCTACGGTTCGATGGGTGCGCTGGACGGCATCGGAATACGAGCCAGATTCATGATAATTGATGCGAAATCGATACATATAATGAATGGTGTCATCCACTGCGATGCCCATGGCAATAGCCGCCAGCGTGATGGTCATTAAATCCAAAGATATCCCGAACCAGCCCATAAATCCTAAAATACTGATCACAGCCAAAGCGTTGGGAATAATCCCGATTGCAGCCAATTTAATCGACCGAAACAAACACACAAACATGCCAAATAGAACGGCGATTACCAGACCCAAGGTTGCAATTTGGGAATCAAATAAGCGCTGAAGCATGTTGTTGTATAAAATGAGCGGGCCTGAATATGAAATTTGATCCGGGCGAACCCCAAGTTGCGTCGGCAATTCTCGCTTTAGCGTTCGTATAAATTCATTGCGTTTCAAGTCTGGATTGGTATCGCGCATACGCACCCAGAACAGGACTTGGTTGTTGCGCATTGATACAAACGGATCAATTAAATCCCCCCGCCATTCATCGGGAATTTTTTCATACAAAAGATTTAATGAAAATGTAGTGAGTGGTTCCCCATTGAGTTGCTCCGCAAACTGCAACAACGTACCAAATGAAACCACTTTACCCGTTTCGGGCCGCTCGGATAGATAGCGTTGGGCATTATTAATAACCGCAACTCGTTCCGGTGTGAACCAGTAGCTAGACTGCGAATCAACAGAATCAAAATCATCAAAATCATCAAACTCGCTATCACTCGGTTGGGGCACCTCATCAAACGTGATAACCACATTTAGCGGAACCGTCCCACCCAAATGCCGATCCACATACGATAACCCTCGGTTAATGTCAGTGCTGGGCCGAAAATAATCAATGAACCGATTTTCAACTTCCAATTTGCCAATCCCAACCCCACTTAAACCAGCAAGAACCACCGATGCGATCAAAATACCCATCGGCGCTTTTTGTACCAGTTTATAAAACAAGGGGGCTATTTTATTTAAAAACAAACCGGTCTCAAAGGATATTTGCTTGGGGCGTGGCATCAGGCTCATCCAAGCGATAAACATCACAAAGGTTACACAAAATGAAATAACAACCCCAACAATCATCATATGGCCAAACGTACTCACAGACAAAATGTCGGATATTAATAACGATCCAAAGCCAGCAATGGTTGTTAACGCTGCAAATAAACACGGTAAAAACTTAATCCTGACAGTTTGAACCGCCAATTCACCCGGCGTCATACTCGGCGTTTCGTCATACAACTGACGATAGTTGACCATTAAATGCAAACACAGCGCCAAATTTAAAATAAACTGAACCGATATAAAGTTGGATGAAATAACCGTCACATCCCAATGCAAAAACCCAAATAAACCAACCATAAGTGTTAACGAGACTAAGCACGTAATCATAGGAAAAAATACACCGCGAATCTGTCTAAACACAAACCACAGCATGAGCATTAACACCGACATCGATAAGACCCCAAACACCACAATGTCACGCCGAATAAACGATAATGCATCATTAACAATCATGCGCATCCCACTGAAATACAAGCTGGCATCAACTTGATAGGGACGCATCGTTGTGCGAATCGTTTGAATCAACGCCTCATTTTGCTCAGTTTGTTGACTCTTCGTCCCACGATTCAGTGTTTTAGACACCCAAATAATGACGGCTGTTGACGTTAGATCATTACTGACTAAAAAATCATTGTATACTGGATGATTATCAAATATTTTTTTGAGTTCTTTGTTCGAAAAATTAGCATCAGCATCCCGCAAAAAAACCATGCTCGATAAGGCTTGCGCTAACGATTTAGGTGGCACTTTAAATACCGGCAAATCCCGAATCGTCAGCACCCGTTCAACCCCGTCAATCGTCGCTAGATCCGTCTGAAAATTAGCCAAATGGCGTTGATGCATCGGGTCAAACAATTGGCCGTTTTTAGGCTGATACGCCACCACCAATAAATCCCCAAACCCAAAGGTATCGTCAACCGATCGACTCAAGGCAACCGTCGGATCATTGCGATCCACCAAGGTATCTAGGGACGCATCCAACCGAAATTGGGGAATAAACAGAGCCATGACCACGGTCACGACTCCCAGGCCAATCAATAACAGCCTAGGGTGTTGAATGCGGTTAATCATGAGCGATTTTTTTCTGCTAAACTACGGGTTAAATCCGATAACGTGCCGTCTTTTAATCGAGATGAAAATTGCATGCGAAAGGCTGAAACCAAGCTTACCCCGTCAACATCAACATCGTAAATTTTCCAGTTGGATTGACTGGAATACACCTTAAATGCCACATTCAATTCGCTGGCCCCGGATTGAATACTGCAGGGTACTTTGGCTTTGTTCGACCTCAGTATCGGCTCTCCAAATGTTACAGCCGCTTGCACATCTTTGTACGCAAAAAACTGGCTTAAATAGGTATCAAATATATGGGTCTTAAATGTTTGCACAAATTGCGATTGCACATCCGATGCGGCTGCAGTCCATGCAGACCGACCCACTGACAGCTGGGCAATCAGTGTAAAATCAACGAGGTCCTCAGCCCACTGTTGTAGTGATGCCTCAAGATCACGGGTGGTTCGAACATTCCCAGACACCGGCTGCACAAAACTGGTTAGCCGATCAAAGGCATCCTGCAAAAATATATTCGGTGACGGAAGGCTCTCTCCATAGACAACAACACCCATTAAAATCCCCAAACAAACGCCTATCCACCTCATGGTTACTCTCCTCGATTTAACTGCCATTCCCGCACGACACTGTACGCATCTAAACTATTCATGTAGATAGCATCATACCCATTTACCAAAGTTTCAAACATTGCCACGGATCGTCCAACCAAAAGGGGCGTGTTTAACGCGTCATCCTTAATATACAATCGTGTCGCATACATTGAAAATGGAACATTCGCCGAATTGCGGAGCGTTGTGGGCCCTAAAAATGGCAATACTAAATACGGACCTTTGGGAACACCCCATCGACCCAAAGTAGCCCCAAATCCTGTGGGTTGATACGACCAGCCCAGCCACGGATCAGCCACATCAAAAATCCCACCAATGCCCACAGTAGCATTCACCAACAATCGACCCGTTTGTTGTGCCGCCATCGATACCCGCCCTTGCAGCACATAATTGGCAATGTCTACGGGCATCGATACAGTCTGAACCACTTGCTTGACGTGCTTGCGCACACGAGTGGGAAATAAAAATTGATACACGCGCGTTGTCGGACGAATCACCGAGACATAGACATAATCGTTGAATTTAAAAAAAACACGATTCATTGGCATCCATGGATCTGTGTTTCGAGTATTCAGAACCGGTTCACTAAACTCATCAACAAAATGATCACTAAAATCATACGTATCCCCCCAAGTACTGACCGAAAAGCCAACCAAACAAACTGCTATACATGTAACTATAAGTTTTTTCATAGAAAATATACTGACTGTCTATTATTGTATCAAAAAAATCTTAATTGTCAATAAATTGACGCAGCTGGCAAGCATACTCATCCAAGTCCCGATTGGCATAAACTTGTTTGGCAATCGCCTTGCCCAGTTCTACCCCCGGTTGATCAAACGCATTTAAATCCCATAAACAAGCCTGAAATACGGTTGTGGCCTCGTACAATGCCCACAAGCCCCCGATGGATTTGGGGGTTAAGTGATCCGCGATTAATACAGCATGTGGGCGATTGGCTTGTTTGAACACCGATGATTGGGCAATGACATGCGCCATAACATCCCGCTGATGGCGGTTGGAACATTGTGAATGCCGAACCGCAATCAATGTCACCGGAACGGGGTGTGTCCCTTGATGCAACAATTGAAAAAACGAATGCTGGGCCACAGTCCCCGTTTGGCCAAAAACAACCGGAGACGTTGGCCCAAGAACCGGAGCCCCCGATTGTGTCACCGACTTGCCGTTGCTTTCACAAATCAACTGTTGCAAATGATTGGGAAATAGTGCTAACGCTTGCGCATAGGGAATAATCACCTGAACATCTGAATCCTGACGCTGATACCACCAAATCAGCGCCATGGCCAGCGCGATATTCTGACCGGGATCTTGGATTTGCACCTGCTGATCCATCGCATACGCCCCCTGCAATACCGACTCCCAACACGCCGTCCCCAAGGCAATTGAAATAATCAAGCCCCCAACAACACTGGTTCCTGAATATCGCCCACCCGTCTTTTCATCTAAATAAAATACCTGGCGGTAGCGATTGGGCACATCCAAGACAGACCCCGGGCTGGTAATCACCACGATTCGTTCGTAGACACTATCGCCACATTGATCCACCAACCGTTGCATATTAACCTGGGTTTCTTCGGTTCCTCCGCTTTTGCTGACCACAATAAACAGGCTTGTCTCCAGCGGAATGGTTTGAATAACATCATCAAAATCATCGGAATCCAAGTTAGCGATAAATGCGGCTGGCCGTTGCTCAGACAGCGGCACACGTCGACGCAAGGCATCGTGTAAGGCTTGAGGCCCCAGCGATGATCCCCCAATGCCAATTTGAACCACATGGGTAATGCGTTGATCCGTGCGAATCGCTTCGGCAAACAGTCGGTACTCATTGCGCACATCCTGATACCACGCCGGTGGCTGTGGATGCCGAGCCCAATAATAGCTGGTTTGGGTCAGCGCAACCGCCCACCGCTCCCACAGATGGTGATCAACTGCCATGCCATACTGATCCAGAAGCTGGGAGCCTCCCAGAGCTCCTTCATTCCAATAGGCCCAATCTTGGCTATGAATGGGCATGTTCAAACAGTAACGCCATTAATTTTTTATCCGTTGTTCGCAACAGAATGGACCGACGCTGCATCATGCGTTCAACAGCCTGCAAAAACTGGGGCAATTCTTGCGGAACATAGCACCCCGATTCCCCCCAACTAAAGGGCGGCACCCAACCACGATGTTCGCGTCCCAACAGGGTTGACCCGTATCCCACCAAGCTCCCGGCTCCCAATAGTGTCCCAATGGCTGTTTTAACATGGTCGCCCAAACATACCCCCAAAAACTGCTGACCGGTATCTTGGCGCGCACTGGATGTCTCAACATAGATAGATCCGTAGGTGCTTTTTAGATTTGAATTGGTGGTCATCGCGCCTAAATTGACCCATTCCCCAATATAGCTATGTCCCAAAAATCCGTCATGCGCTTTATTGGTGTAATTATGAATAACAGAATGGCTCACTTCACCCCGAATTTTACAATGACGGCCAATACGACTCGCCGAAATAACCCCACCCAAAATCTGTGTACCCACCCCAATATAAACGGGTCCCTCCAATCGCGCATGACTGCGAATAACTACATCCCGCTCAATATACACAGGCCCCCGGCTCGCATCAATAACGACAAAGGGCTCAACGGTTACGCCTTGGTCAATAAATACATGCTCATCGTTTCGAATGGATACCCAGGCATCAACATTGCCTTTCACAATGCCATAGCGCTCGGGCATCAGTGCACCATCTTCCATTAATAAAGCCTGGTTTAACGTCACCAAATCCCAACTATGGCGAAGGATCCGTGCATGGGCATAGGTATAGATCGAACACACGGATTGCAGCATATTCACCAGCGTCTGCCCGTCTGAAATAGTCATTAAATAATCGTGAACGGTTACTGCCAAATCAGAGCTTGCGCATACCGCAATCACATCGTTGGCTTCGGATACTAAAACATACGGATGATTCGTGCCATATTGCATTAGCTGTTGGTACAGCGGGGCATCCATAACAACACGCGCATTTAAAAATAAGCATTGATGCGTATTGCCCAACCAGTTAACGCCAATGTGTGGGCGCTGCTGACTGGCAATTGATTTTAAATGAGGACGGCAGTACGCCGTTAAAACATCTGAAAAATAATGCTGAAACCGATCCAATAAGTTACAATGACCAACCACCAACTCATAGACAGGACGCGCCATAACCATGGGTTGAAATTGAGCATAGCGATTGTCTTCAAAGATAGCAATGTTCATCGCATTCCCCTAACTTAAAAATTGAGACAAATGATTAACAAACCCCTGTGCATCAATGGGCTTTTGAATACAGCCCTCACAACCAGAAATCGGGGTTTTATTATGCCCATCAATCCCCACATGGGTCGTCAACGCAAGAATTGGAACTTCGGTTAACCCGTTAATGCTGCGAATGTGTTGGGTAATTGCATAACCATCCACCCCCGGCATATGCAAATCAATTAAAATTAAATCTGGCTCAACCGTTCTAAACAAATCCAAACCGGCTTTTTTAGTCTCTGCATCGTGAACAACGTGCCCCTCAGACTCCAATAGTTTTTTGATGATATACCGATTAATTGCATTGGCTTCAATGCAGATAATTGTCTTGGATTTTTTGCTCATTTCTAGGTATAGTTATACCATAAAATACACCCAAACGGCTAGCCAAATCACCCAATTCTAGTCTGCAAAAGTTAGGCTAACCGATCTTCCGCAATACGCCAATGCTTCAAAGACTCTAAGACTTGAACTTCAACAATATTATCGGCACGGTCCAACAAACTCTGGCATTCAGGACTCACATTTAATATATGGAGATTCTTGTTCACCTGCGCATACCGCTGGGCAACCACATGAATGGCCTCAAGTCCTGAGTGATCGTAAACACGCGCATGTCGAAAATCAATCGCCACATGATCTGGATCATTGTCCACATCAAACAAGGCTTTAAACGCCGTTGCAGACCCAAAAAACAGTCCCCCGTTTAGTGTGTAAACTTTGTAGGCAGTGTCATGGGTGGATTCTGTAGCCGCAATTCGTTTACCCTGTTCCCATGCAAATACCAAAGCTGAAATAATAACCCCCACAAATACAGCCACGGCCAAGTCAACAAGCACCGTGGTTACCGATACAATCACAATAACCGCAGCATCTGATTTGGGTATTTTTTTTATAATTCGAAAACTGGACCACTCAAATGTCGCAATCGATACCATAACCATAACACCCACCAACGCTGCCAACGGAATACGCTCAATCCATCGAGCCCCCACAATTAAAAAAATTAATAGGCTACCGGCGGCCACCACCCCCGACCATCGGCCACGACCACCCGCATGCACATTAATCATGCTTTGACCAATCATCGCACACCCCCCCATGCCACCCAAAAAGCCATTGAGCACATTCGCAAGGCCTTGGGCCAAACTTTCTTTATTGCCTCGCCCCCGGGTACCCGTGAGCTCGTCCACTAAAACCAACGTCATTAACGACTCAATCAAACCAACGGATGCAGCCAAAAAGGAATACGGCAATACTGTCATCACAGCATCCAGCGTTAGAATCGGCAATTGAAATTGTGGCAAGCCCACAGCAATGGTCGTTTGGGAGGGATCCATGGTTTGAATAAAATCCAATACTGTCCGACTATCATAGCCCAGTGACTGCAAATAAACAGACACGCCCGATACCGCAAGAATTGCCGTTAGTGTGGCCGGTAGGCGCTTGGTAATTTTGGGCAACCCATAGATAATTGCCATCGTTAGGGCCACTAAACCCAGCATAATCAACAATGGCCGTAGCGGCATTATTTGAAGCCCTTCATGCGTTTGAATATAAAATTGCGTGAGTTGAGATTTAAAAATAACAATGGCCAACCCATTCACAAACCCAAACATAACCGGCTGCGGAATAAGTCGAATAAACTTGCCCCAACGCAGCAACCCAAATATTAGTTGGAAAACGCCCATAATCACAACGGCTAAAAACAAATACGACAACGCAACCGCCATGCCCTGCTGCTGAGTTTGGCTAATTACAAGCGGCGCAAATATAACCGCAACCGCACCCGTAGCCCCGGATATCATACCCGGGCGGCCACCCAATAATGCCGTGACAAGCCCCATGATAATCGCGGCATACAAGCCAACCCTTGGGTCGACGTGAGCCACAAATGAAAAAGCAATCGCCTCTGGCACCAACGCCAGGGCCACGGTTAACCCAGACAGCGTATCTAACCAGTACTGGTATCGGCGTTGTTTAGTCATTGTTTGTTTCCTTTATTGATTGCTAGAATATCTTGTATTTTTTTAATGCTTTTATTGTATATTCGGGACACTTGAGATTCAGACAAGTGTATTTTTTTTGAAATTTGTTTAAATGTTTGATCGTGCAGCGCATGTGAAACGATAATTTCCTGGTCTCGGGCATCCAAAAGCTGCAACACCGATTGCAAATCATGCGCACTATCCATGTCTGATTCAAATGTATTATTTTCTTGAATAACAATGTACATGTTGGCAGCCGTATTCACCCACTCGTAAAATCGGGTGGGGTCGGATCGGGTGACGAATCGAATGTGATCACGCATCGCGCCATTAATGCGCTGATAGGCCAACGGCCAGACTGAACTATGGCGCTCGGGATCCCAAATTTTAATGGTCTCAAACAGCTCAATTAACACGATGGTTTGCAAGTCCTCTTTTTCACTTTCTCGAACATGCCGGGGCAAATGATTCAGGTACGTATATAAAATTCGATTCATCCGTGTTTTAAATGTAGTTAAGACCACTTTATGATGCCGCTTTAAAATGGCCAACTTCAGATAATTGGCAATGGCGACTGAATTCTTTTCCCAATACTCGTCGTGCGTACTCATACACCCAGTTTTCGCTTAATTGAGTTTAAAATGTTGGTCGAATCAACATGGTCTGTATGATCCCCCATTAACTCATTCAGAATCACGGTATACAGCGCATCAACCCGCTCACGGAGTCTCTGCTTGTCCAATTCATCATTGGCAGTCCAGGCCTCAACATCCATGGGCAAGGACCGAACATTACCGTCCTCATCAATTTTTCGATACCGACTTTGTGGAATAATCTGGGACCAATAATCATCATAGACCATCATTAATTCGACAAAATACCAATTGACTGAACCTTAACATTCGAGGGGATTTCAGTATAGGACAATATAATTAAACGGGGATAATTGCGTTCTAAAAACTTTTTAAAATAGGTTCTAATTTTAGGTGAACACAAGCCAACCGGTTCTTTATCCAATCGTCTAAAATTTCTAACAAATTCACCAATTTGAGCCAACACACTTTGACCCACATCCGGATCAAGCGCCAAAAACGAACCGTATTCAGATTGATGAATAGCATTAATCATCTTTTCTTCAAACTCCGGGTCAATCGTAAAGAGCAGAATGCTGTTATCTTTATCAACATACTTGCTACAAATCTGACGAGCCAAGGCTTGTCGTACGTATTCAGCCAATAAATTCGTATCACGGGAAATCGTCGCATAGTCAGCCAATCGCTCCAAAATAGTAGACAAATCGCGGATCGATACGCGCTCAGAAACAAGTATCTGCAACACTTTATGGACTTGCCCCAGGGAAAGCATATCGGGAATTAGCTCTCGAACGATCGCCGCATTGGTATTTTTAACTAAATCCAACAACGATTGAACGTTTTGGCGCGTCATAATTTCATCGGCATGTTGCATAATCACTTCTGAAAAATGCATCGCAATAAAATCTGTTGTATTTAAACCAGAAATGGCCTGCTCTTGCAACGCCCCCAACTTATCTTCTGGCACCCAAGCCGCAGACTCCTGAGTGATTGGATCCACGGCTTCAATCCCTGGAACACCTTGGTGCTTTAAATCAGTGGCTGACTGGCCCACAAAGTAATGCCCCATGACCACTTCCCCGTACCCAACCTGCGTCCCCCGGATATATACTTCATACGCATTAACCGGCAAGCTTAATTCATCCATAATTCGGACCCCCGGAATAACAAACCCAAGTTCTTGGCCAATGTGATAACGAACCAGTGTAATACGCTCCAGCAATGGGCCATTTTGATTGGGATCAATAAGCGGGACTAAATTGCGCCCTACTTTTAAACTAATTGGATCCAAGCTAAGCGTGCCTAGCAAGTTTTCTGGCTTTTTCATGGCCTGCTTGGCTACGTTTTGCTGCGCCTGCATCGTATGCGCTTCTTGTGTTTTTTTTGCTTTGACCACGCTCAAAGAAAACAGGCTCGCTAAACAGGCTAATAAAAAGAAATAACGAAATGGAAATCCCGGCACTACACTTAATCCCAGCAAAATAATGGCGGTAATCGCAAATGGTTTTGGCTGCTCAAAAATTTGGCGCTTCACATCGGACCCAAAGCTTTCTTCAGAAGCGGCTTTGGTCACCACCAAACCGGTTGCCACTGAAATTAACAGGGCTGGAATCTGTGACACCAGGCCATCCCCAACCGTCAAGCGAACATACACCTGCGTTGATTCCCCTAAGTCCAACGCTTGTTGAAATCGCCCAATTAACAACCCCCCAATAATATTAACAATAACGATAACAATGCCCGCAATGGCATCCCCTTTCACAAATTTATTGGCCCCATCCATGGAGCCAAAAAACGTTGACTCTTTTTCTAGTTTTTTTCGGCGAGCTCGGGATTCCTCGGCATCAATCAAGCCCGCATTTAAATCGGCATCAATACTCATTTGTTTGCCCGGCAATGCATCCAAAGTAAATCGAGCGGACACTTCTGCAACACGTTCCGACCCTTTGGTGACCACCACAAATTGCACAAGGGTAATAATTGAAAAGGTAACCAATCCCACAACCAAGTTTCCTCGCGTTACAAAATCCGCAAATGCCATAACAATTTGACCATCAAAATCTGGCCCCGAACTCAAAATAAGCTTGGTGGACGCCACGTTAATCGCCAAGCGAAACAATGTCATCACCAATAGAATTTGCGGGAACGCGGAGAACTCTAGGGACTCTTTTAAATACAAAACAACCAATAGCAAAATAATAGCGATGGATAAATTCAACGACATCAAAACATCCAACCCCCACGTTGGAATTGGAATAATCATAACCCCAACAATCATAATCAAGGCGACTGCAGTGGATACATCCGGAACATTGAACATAGCTTTTAGTGACTTTAGTTTCGACATAAATTTATTCCTGTGGCGCTAATCGCTGACGACGCTTCCTTTTTAAATTATATACAAAAGCGAGAATCTCAGCCACTGCTCGATAATATTCTGGCGGAACAAATTGGCCCGCCATGCTCTTTTTATACAAATTTCGAGCGAGTGGTGGGTTCTGAATAATGGGAATATAGTGCGAATCTGCAATTTGACGAATGGCCTGAGCCAGTAACTGACGACCTCGCGCAACAATCATGGGCGACTGCATGGTCTCTGCATCGTAACGAATTGCAATTGCAATGTGCGTGGGGTTGGTCACCACAACATCAGCGCCTGGAACCGCTCCCATTTGCCGACTTTGGGCCAATTGACGCTGCTGATCCCGCTGGCGCTGCTTAATCATCGGGTCTCCCTCGAGTTGCTTGTATTCGTTTTGAATGTCTTTTTTACTCATGCGCAATGATTTGATGTACTCGTACTTTTGATACATATAATCTAATAGGGCAATAATTAAATAAAATATACCAATTTGAATAACAATACGCATCACTAGCGTACCAACCAGAATCATCACTTGCATCGCAGGCATTTGACCCGTAACGAAAAAATACGGCAAAAAGCTTTTAACTGCACTATAAATCAAAAAAGAAATCATCAAAATTTTAGCAATTGACTTTAATGTCTCAACATATTGCTTTAATGAAAAGAACTTTTTGGTGCCGGCAATAGGGTCTAATTTTTTAAGATCCGGCAAAATAGCTCCCCAATAAATTAAGGCTTGTGTTTGCAAAATTTCAAGTACAAAGGTAACCACAATAATACCCACAAATAGCGGAGTCATTATTTGTAAAAACGTCCACATAAGCTCCGACAAAATGGTGTGCGCTAAATCTAGGCTAAACGGCTTTGCAATTGCATTAAATATCGTTTCAGTTAGATATCCAATTCGACTCCACATTTGAAACGATATGGCCTGTAAGATAAAAAATATCGCTAACATGGCAACCGCCCCCGTTAAATCTTTACCCTTGGCAATTTGCCCTTTTTTTCGAGCCTCACGCAACTTATGCGGTGTTGGCTCTTCTGTTTTTTCGCCGGAATCATCGCCCATTACTGCTCCTGGCCGACTAAAATAAAATCACCCATTAAATTGGGTATCATCGCCAACAATTCCGACACATCTTCTAAGAAATAGGGAATAATCAACATCAAGACCACAATCATAACCATAGGCTTTAATTGAAAACTTAACTGAAACACATTGACTTGTGATGCAATACGACTGAGCATCCCAAACCCAAAGTCAACAAAAAAAATAACGACAATTACTGGTACTGAAAACCGCCAACCCACCTCAAAAATCATTGACCCCAAATTAACAATATGCAAAAAGTGATTACCGGTTATCATATTGTGTGCCATACCAATGGGCATAACATCAAATGTCGTACGAATCGCCAATAGGACAATATGGTGCCCATTTAATAAAAGAAACACAAGCAAAATCAACTGTCGATACAACCGCGCAATAATGGTGACCTGATCCCCACGAAGTGGATCAAACATTGCCGCTGCACTAATTCCTGCTTGCGTGTCAATAATAGAGCCGGCCAACTCCACACCAATAATAAGCAGCTGAATCGTGAATCCCAAACACAGCCCAATCAATATCTCCATGGCCACGGCCAACAACAATGAAATCGGCTGAGCCGGCAATGTATTTGGAAGCGGAACAACAAAAGCAATGAGCGTTGATAATAACACTATCATAATAATGCGAACTGTGGCTGGCATCAGTTGTTCATTATTAAAGACCGGCGCTGTGACAAACAACCCAAAAATTCGGGCCGTAATTAAGCCCACAACAATAATGTAATCAATGGGAATAATCATTGGCTATATATCGGTATATCTTGCCACAGATCCAACGCGACACCCGATATTAACCCAAACATCCAATGAAAAAAAACAGCAAATAACAACAAAACAACAACCATTTTTGGCACAAAGGTTAATGTTTGCTCCTGAATTTGAGTCACAGCCTGAATAATAGAAATGATTAAACCAATGAGTAGGCCCAGGCCAACCGTTGGCAAGGAAACAACCACTGTTAAA
>JAQCBC010000149.1 GCA_027621615.1 bacterium | reverse complement strand
GTCTTGGCGTGTCCGTTTACGCTCATGAGCACTAGGCCAATGATGATCATCCCCCATACGAACCAATGTCGAATGCTATGACGGTTAGTTAAATATAACGAATAAATGCTCATATTAATTCCCTCCTGAGTTTTGAAAGTTTTAAGTATAATTGTTAATTATACCTAATTTTTTCTAAATTTGTCAACATTTAGACAATAACTAGAGTGTTTAACGAGCCATCCCCATCAATGGCGCAAGCACCGTCGCCATTTTGGTCTCATGCTCGTGCCATTCTGCTTCTGGTTCCGACCCGGACACCAACCCCGACCCCGTGTAGATCGACACCGATCTTCCCTGTTGATGCGCGGCGCGAATGCCCACTACATAATCCGATGTTGTAGGTGTAATAAAGCCCAAAACGCCGCCATATAAGCCTCGGGAAAAGGGCTCCACCGCATCAATCACATCCACCGCTTGCTGAAACGGCTGTCCCGCAACCGCCGGCGTGGGGAATACGGTCTCAATCAAGTGTCGGTTAACCCCCGTTTCATCGGCCAACCGTCCCCAAATACGCTGATGCAAATGCTGAACATAGCGCTGCTTCACGATCGAACAATCCGGGTCATGCTCCACTTCCGTGCAGACACGATTTAACCGCTCAATATTATACTGCAACACCACCCCATGCTCGTGCTGATCTTTGGCATCCTGCCTCAAGGCCTCTGCCAATTGTACATCCAACGCTGGGGTATCCCCTCTCGGCCGAGTCCCCGCAATGGCATCCATCATCACCGATGCCCCATAGCGATAAACCAACCGCTCCGGCGACACCACCATGAACCCTGTATCGGGCGTAATCTGCCAACAAATATGATGGGCCTCTTGCTCACTGTCTCGCACGTGATGAAATACCGTCATGGGAGAGACCACCGTGTCCAATTGTGCATCCACCCGACGGGCCAATACCACTTTCTGAAGCGACTCCGATGCCGCTAACTGCTGGGCAATATCCGCTACATTGCGTTTAAATACCGATTGATTGGGATGAACATCACCCACCGCAATGCGCCCAGAAAATTTGGATTCCATGGGCTCAAACAACGCCGGAATGGCCCGTCGAAACCAAGCCAGCTGCTCAGCCCGCTGGGACTCCGACTCCAACCACACCCAAGCCTGCACATCCACGGATTGCTTCGCCTGCGTATCATACGCCCAGACCAACCGCGGCACCCAATACTGGGTTGTGTAAAACCCCGGCCAATCCATAATTGGTCGCTGGGTGGGGAACATACACCCCCCAAATACCCGCACGTCCGGATGCTGGGTTAACCACTGATCCACGGTATCCATAACCCCCAACCGATTGGTATCCGACTGGGCAACACGCGCAACGCCAACGGCCCAATACGCCATCGGATCCGCTTTAGACTGCCAGTATAGCGTGGGAGACTCCGACACAGCGGTATGCCCAAACCCAGCCGTGGGTGCCGGCACCCGTAACAGCGTTAATGTATGCAGCGGAATTTCAGAAAAATCATGCTCAAATTGGGCACTTAATGGCATGAAACACCAGCTAAGCTCAAGAAATTGCGCAACAGCTGTTTACCCGACACCGTTAAAATAGACTCCGGATGAAACTGAACCCCATACACCGGATACGCCGCATGAGCGACCGCCATAATCGTAGCATCATCGGTCGCTGTGGCAATAACAGTCAAACAGTCCGGAATCGTCGGCGGATCCAACACCAACGAATGGTACCGTGTGGCTTCAAACGGATTCTCAAGCCCGTCAAACAACGGCGACGGCTGGGTCTTAATCCACGAGGTTTTCCCATGCATCAACCGGGGTGCCCGAACCACCGTTGCCCCAAATACTTCCCCAATCGCCTGATGCCCCAAACACACACCCAAGATCGGAGTTGTTGGGTGCATCGCCTGAATCAACGCTTTGGACACCCCCGCTTCGGCCGGAGTTTTGGGGCCCGGGGAAATTACAACGCATGTTGGGTTTAATCGCTGAGCGGCGGCCACATCCAACGCATCATTGCGATACACCGCCACGGAAATATCGGTTAGTTGACCCAAATAATCCACCAAATTATAGGTAAATGAATCGTAATTATCAATCATTAAAATCATAAACATGCCTCCATGGCTTCCACAACCGAGCGCATCTTATTGTTGGTTTCCAGCCATTCGTCCTCTGGCTTAGAATCCGCCACAACGCCTGCAGCCGCTTGAGTCCGCACCACCCCATTGTGAATAAACATGGACCGAATAATTAGGGTAGATTTTAACTGATTGCAAAAATCAAAAAAGACGACACCCCCCGAATAACTCCCCCGAGGCCCCGGCTCCAACTCATGAATGAGTTCCATGGCTCGAATCTTGGGCGCACCCGTCACTGTTCCAGCCGGAAATCCATGTTGAAACGCCGATACAGCGGTTTGATCCGGCGCCAATGTACCACTCACATCCGATACCATATGCACCACATGCTGATACGTTTCAATGGTCATTAGCCGATTCACCTGCACAGTGCCATTCACACAACACCGCCGCAAATCGTGCCGCGCCAAATCCACCAGCATAATATGCTCCGCACGTTCTTTGGCATCGGTTTCCAGCTCTGTAATAATTGCCGATTCTGACCGAGTACTGGACCGTCGCTTCCGCGTCCCCGCAATGGGGCGAATGGTCA
>JAQCBC010000148.1 GCA_027621615.1 bacterium | reverse complement strand
AAGATAGTGGTCGTTTTGTTCAGAATTGTCCGGACAAAAATCCAGTTCCGGAAAAACCAACAAACGCCATTCAGGCGGCGGCTAGTGATTCGGCAGATGACCCATTAGCCCCCAGTCAAGCCTATGTCCTTGATGCTCAGGATGCGGCATCCCGAGAGGCTGAACGCCAAGCCTTTGAGGCTGAATTAATTGATCTCAAAAAAGAAACCTTAGACGCAGCCTATGCGGCTGGCTTTGAAAAGGGAAAAACAGAGGGGTTTGAATCAGGCTCTGCAGATGCATTAAACCAATACCAAGCCGATTCAGCCGCATTGTTAAATGCGGTTAATTTGTTATCAAAAGAAGAAACGAATTTGATCAAGCACTCACAAACCGGGCTTGTCACACTCTCAAGCAAAATTGCTCGGCGACTTTTATCGTGCGAATTAACCTTAAATCCAAACGTGATTCATCACATTGTGTCCGAAGCGTTAACCAAAATTACGGACAAAAGCACCGTTTCAATTCGGGTCCATCCCGATGACTTACCCGCCCTGCAAACGCATCAATCAACACTCAAACAACTGGTGCCCGATATTCAAACCCTCCATCTAGATAGCGACCCCAATATTGAACCCGGTGGCTGCATGATTGAAACCAGCTTGGGTTATATTGATGCTACGGTCGCCACCAAATTAGCGAGTATTGAACTAGCCATACAAACCGTTGATGGACCCACAAAGTCTGAACCTGTTTCTGACCCTGAATCATTGTGAGCCATTTCGATTTTAATCGCTACCATGCCGCCATTGACCATGCAAAACTGATTCATGTCATTGGCAAAGTACTCAAAGTCATTGGCTTGGTAATTGAAGCCCAAGTTCAGGGCGTTAGTATTGGAGAGCTGTGTGCGATTGACCATCCATCAGGGGATTCTGTCTTAGCTGAAGTGGTTGGGTTTCGAGAAAAACAAGTCCTGCTCATGCCCCTCACAACCACGCAAGGCATTCGACCGGGCGCTCGCATTTTTGCGACCGGAAAACCCATACAAGTTGGCGTTGGCTCAGACTTACTGGGCCGAGTGCTCGACGGACTGGGCAACCCGATTGATGGCAAAGGCCCGCTAAGTGTTGATACCCACTACCCCATTGATCAAGCCCCCCCCAACCCCATTGAACGGCCACGTATTAATGAACGACTGGCTATGGGCGTTCGGGCCATTGATGGGCTGCTCACTGTTGGAAAAGGGCAACGCATTGGTATTTTTTCAGGATCTGGCGTTGGCAAAAGCACACTCATGGGCATGTTGGCTAGAAATTGCGAATCGGACATCAACGTCATTGCCCTGATTGGCGAACGGGGGCGCGAAGTCAAGGACTTTATCGAAGAGTCTTTGGGAGATGAAGGACTCAAGCGATCTGTCGTGATTGCTGCCACGTCCGATCAAGCTCCTCTGATTCGCCTCAAAGGAGCCTTGCTGGGCACTAGCATTGCCGAGTATTTCCGAGACCAAGGCAACGACGTGCTGTTTATGATGGACTCGGTCACGCGGTTTGCAATGGCCCAACGTGAAATTGGGCTGGCAACCGGTGAGCCACCCACCACCAAAGGCTACACCCCCTCTGTATTTGCCATGCTTCCACGACTCATGGAACGCGCTGGCATGGCTAAAACTGGATCTATCACGGGCATTTACACGGTATTGGTTGAAGGCGATGATACCGATGAACCCATTGCCGACTCCGCCCGAAGTATTTTGGATGGGCACATTATTTTAAGCCGAGCCATTGCCGCCAAAAACCACTACCCCTGTATTGACGTTAATATGTCTATTAGCCGATTATTCAGCCATTTATCCGATGACGATCATGTTAAGTTAGCGGGCAAGTTGCGTGAAATTTTAGCGCAATACAGTGAAGCTGAAGATTTAATTAACATTGGGGCTTATGTGAGTGGCAGCAACCCCAAAATTGATGAAGCCATCAATAAAATAGACCGTGTAAACGATTTTTTAAAACAAAGCACCCATGAATCGATTAGCTTTGCGGATACCCTTCAGAAACTCCGTGCAATTGTATGAGCCAATCCGGTAAACAAAAACGATTTAAGTATCGCCTTGAATCGGTCTTGAAAGCCCGGGAAACCAAAAAAAAACAACAACAAGCCACCCTATCCAAAGCCCAACGCATTCAAGCAGAAGAACAACGAAAAGAAGAAGAAATAAAAAAATTTCAGGCTGAAAAGTATATGGAATTGCGCACAGAGCTCAGCGCTGGCGAAACGGTTGATTTTAACTCATTAATCTTACGAAAAACCCACTTGGAACGACTGGCCAAAGCCGTGGATGAACAAATCGAAACCCGTGAAAAAGCCGACGCTGTGGTCCAAACCGAACAAGAAAAGCTAACCTACTGTACACAGGCCGAAAAAATCATTAAAAAAGACAAAGAGAATCGACGAACGCTCTGGAAACGGGCCGTCCAACGCGAAGAAATTAAAACCATTGACGACATTGCATCGGGCCAGTTTGTACGCAAACAACAAGATCAATTTATTGACGAAACAGACTAAAAATGCTATACTATGATCATAATAAAAAACTAAAACATGGGTAGGGAAAATGAAAAACTTAAACATTAATCAGCTGACTGTATCGCTTCTTGTTGCCCTTGGGGTTGGTCTATATGTTAATTGGTGGGTAGCGCTGTGTTC
>JAQCBC010000147.1 GCA_027621615.1 bacterium | reverse complement strand
CGGGGGTAATGGCATCAATGAGATACTCAGCAACGGCGTGATCCGTAGGGGCTAAGTGCTGGTGGGTGAGTTGCTCCATTAATACAGCAGTCAGTGTTTTTTCAGAGGCTTGGATGTTGGTGGGTAACTCAATCGTGTTATGCTGCGGAGGGCGGATATCCAGCATGACATTTTTATCACTTTCTGTATTGATGAGGTCTTGAAGCTCGGCATAACTGAGTTGGAAGTTCCCCAGCAACTGCATAATTTTGGGGGATAACTGTAAGCGCTGGTGTTGCCGATGCCCCAACGAATAGTTCATAGTGTTAAATTGGGGGTTGCAGTTATACCTGTGGGTATTGGGGCCTTGCTTTGGAGCATAAAATGCGCCGCCCGACCAATCATGGCTGCGTTATCCGTACAATAGGCGAGGGGAGCGCTACGAACCTGAATGCCATTTTTTTCACCGTGTTGGTGCAAGGCATCCCGCAGATAACTATTGGCACTGACTCCGCCGCAAACAACGAGCTGATCGGTATGGGTGTCTAAACAAGCTGGGATTGCTTTATCAATGAGGCTGTCGCAAGCTGCTTTTTGAAAACTTGCGGCCACGTCGGCTGTGTCCGGTGGATTGTCGCTATTGAGGCAGCGAAACACGGCCGATTTAAGCCCAGAGTAACTAAAGTCTAAGCCTTGCTGATGCAGGCCTTTGGGCAATTGAACGCGGCTCGAATCGCCAGTTTTGGCCAACGCATCAATTTCAGGGCCTCCCGGATACCGCAAACCCAGGAGTCGGGCTACTTTATCAAAGGCTTCGCCCACCGCATCGTCCCGCGTTTGGCCCAATAGTGTGCACTCAAAATAATCGGTAAATCGGACCAACAAACAATGCCCCCCCGATACCAACAGGGCCACAAATGGAAAGGTGGGAAGCGTGTCCATAAAGGCTGAGTAAATGTGCCCATGCAGGTGGTTGACGGGGATTAACGGGCGCGATAGGGTAGAGGCAATCGTCTTGGCCGTTGTAATGCCAACCAGCAACGCCCCTTCTAAACCCGGGCCATATGTTACAGCGATGGCATCTAGGCTACTCCAATCCCAATGGCTCTGGTCTAAGCAGGCTTGAATGAGTCGGTGAATGTGATTGCCATGCTGCCGAGAGGCAATTTCGGGGACAATGCCGTTGTGGGGCCGGTGATGCTTGTGTTGATTGCGAGTCAGCAACTCAACGAGATTGCCGTGATCCAGTGTGGCAATGCTGGTATCATCGCACGATGTTTCAATGGCTAGAATACGCATTAGAGAAACAATTGAAGCAGAAACGACTCAAGGATTTGAATACCAATAAATGCGAAAATTGGGGATAGATCAATGCCCATGCGATTAGCTGGGATGATCCGTTGAAAGGGCAATAGCATGGGGTCTGTGACCCGGTAAATGACGTCAATAAAGGGGTGATATCGGTTATGCGGTACCCACGAAAGAATGACGCGAATAAATAGGCTAATATGCGCCAATTGGGCGGCGGTTTTAATGACCGTATACACTGGGATCATGACGGTGCTCCCAATGCCTTGGATCGGTCAATAGCGGCCTGGATAACCGTCTGCAACTGGTGGGCCATGGTTTCGGTGTCAAACGTTTGGATGCCAGCAGCGGTGGTGCCCCCGGGTGAGCATACTGCATGGACCATGGCATCCAATGTGGCCATGGACACAGCTTCGTGGTTCTGTACCAATTTGGCCGAGCCTAAGGCCGTTTGGGTCACCAAGTCTAGGGCAACGGATTCGGACAATCCGGCTTGAACCCCGGCGTTTGCAAATGCCTGAATGATCCGATAAAAAAATGCCGGGCCGCTACCACTTAGTGCGGTAATCGTGTGCATGTGATCTTCATCCGATACGGTTACAGTTAGGCCAAGGGGTTCAAATAAGCGGCATGCAAAGGCTTTAAAGGTTGAATCACTAGCTTCATTAAAACACAAAGCGCTCACCCCAGCGTGAATGCGGACCGCCAAGTTGGGCATCACCCGACACACCGGAACGGCGATGGGGTACTGATTCAGGGGAATGCCGGCAGCCATCGAGATTAGAGGGGGATGCGCGTCGGGTAGGCTGGCTAATGCGGCTGTAATATCTTTGGGCTTCATGCCCAACACGACGCAATCCGAGCGACGGCATAAATCATCTATCGATACGTGCTCCACATGGGCATTGTCAGAATACGGGTCATATCCCAAGCGTTGAATGTCCGGGGCAGCGGTTTTCAGCCCATCAATAATGGCACTGGCCATGGTTCCCAATCCCATGAAGCCGACAACAGTCATGAGCGTGCGATCCAACGATACGGAATCCGGTGAGTCGTATTTATACGCAAAGCCTTATTTTTTTGATAGTTATTTTTTTTGAATTCAGCTGTTTCAATGAGTAGCTGCAACGCATCTTTCGTGCCTGAGTTTGGCAAATGTGCATACAAGGCTTGGTAGTCGGCATGCAGTTCATCTAGCCACTGGGGATTGTCTGAATCAGCTGCAAATTGGGTTTGGTGGTGCCGTATGGCTGATTTAATGGCTCGGGTTTGGTCAGTATCTGGGGCTAGGCTTACATATCGGCGATACCGGTAGATGGCTTCAATATAGTCTTTTTTTGCTTGAATTTCAGTGTCGGCGAGTCGACGGAGGGTGTTGGTGCCGCCTTTAATCGTAATAAACACGGAAAAGATTAGAAATGCTGCCCAAAATAGAAAGTTGGATGTCCGTTGAGACATGGCGCT
>JAQCBC010000146.1 GCA_027621615.1 bacterium | reverse complement strand
CCCATAGCATGGTCTTCTATAAATCGCTGTACAATATCTATCGAATTTTTATATAGAGGATGCCATCTATCAACATCTGTTTCTGTTAAATAAGTTAATAACGAATTTGAAAGATCACTAGTCGGTTGACGCAACTCGTTTTGAATGAAACTAGCATCTTTGAGTGATAATTCAGATGCCTGTAAACTCAATAAACCCGGTCCATCAAGAGATCCTATAGTAATTCCAGGATTAGTAGTTCCAGGACTAATTACACAATAAATAAATGTTTCTTAAAATGTCAAGTGTTTCTTGAGATGTCACTACAGGCCCCACCACGTTTAAACCCGAAACAATTCGGGTATACTATTCCCAATGGACCGCTGCCGTTACTCGATCCCGACACTGGATTTAACCCACAACCAAACCTTTGATTTAATTATCATTGGTGGCGGGATTAATGGTGCAGCCGTTGCCCGAGACGCCAGCTTGAGGGGGCTTAGCGTCTGCTTACTTGAAAAAGACACCCTGGGGCATGGCACCTCATCACGGTCTTCCAAATTGGCCCATGGCGGCTTGCGGTATTTGGAACAATTTCAGTTTTCAATGGTCAAAGAAACCCTACTGGAACGGGACCGATTGTTTAAGAATGCCCCCCAATACACCCAAGCATTATCGTGCTTACTCCCCGTGTATCGCCACAACAAACGTCCCTTATGGCAAATTCGACTGGGGCTTTGGCTGTACAGCAAACTGGCCACGCAGTCCGTACTGCCTCCGCATCGAATCTTATCTGCAAATGCCGTATTGGCTGAATGCCCCTTACTCAAACCGGATCAATTATCCGGTGGCGCTTTGTATTTTGATGGCCAGTTAATGGACTATGATTTGGTGCTTGCAAATGCCCAAGACGCCATTGCCCATGGGGCTGTTGTGGCCGAACACACCCCCGTCACAGACTTAATCACCCACAACGGTGTGGTTGAAGGGGTTCACATCCAGCACCACGGCCAGGTCTTGGCACTAAAAGCCCCACGGGTTTTGAATGTCACGGGCCCGTGGAGCAATCACATTGCGCGTATGGCCAACCCCAACGCCGAGCCGCTGGTAGCCCCTACCAAAGGCGTGCACTTGGTGATCCGATCGCTGGGCATCCCCCATGCTTTGACCTTGCAACACCCCCGGGATCATCGGGTGTTTTTTATCCTGCCCTGGGATGACCATACCCTGGTGGGCACTACAGACACCCCCTTTACCGGCAACCCCGATACTGTTTCTGTGGATGATGATGACATTGATTATCTGCTCGATGCGTGCAACGCCACCCTTACCCAATCGATTGGACGGGCCGATATTGTGGACCAATTTGCCGGCCTGCGACCCTTGCAGCATTCGAACCGAGGGACGTCCAAACGAAGCCGAGACTTTGTATGCACCCAATCCAAACCGGGCCTGTTTCATATGGTTGGGGGCAAGTATACGGCGTATCGGCATATGGCCGAAGTGATTTTAGACACACTATTAGACCGAACACCACCCCAACATCCCCTGCGCCCCTGTATAACTGCAATCACCCCGCTACCATGATTGCCGATACCCACTTTTTTGACTCAAAAACCCTGTTGGTGGGCACCCACCGCGGGATTAGCCTAACCGAGCCAGTAACCCCCAATACCCTAACCGCCCTGTACCATCCGGATAACCAACCGGCACAGTTTATCGAAGTGGATTGTATCCTAACGCACGATCACTGTGTGGTCTTAAACCACGACCCCGTGTGTGGGAATCGCCCCATTGCCACCCACACCTATGCCCAACTTAAAGTCTTACACCCGCACCTAATTACCCTCGATACGCTGTGCAAAGCCGAATCGAATACGAGCCAACCCAAAGGCTTGTACTTGGAGCTAAAGCCCTATGCCCAAACGGCCGATGCCAAGCACCAACTGGTCCGCGCTGTGCACGCTGTGTTGGATACCTACCATTTGAATCAGCATGCCTTAATTGTTAGCTTTGATGCGGATCTATTGGCCATTAGCCACACCCTCAACCCCACGATCCCGACCGGACTGAACCTAGCCCCCCTCAACACGCCCTTGGCACCACTCACCGAAGCGGCGTTAACAAACCCTATCCTTGCCCATGTGGACTACCTATGCCCCCACTGCGATGCCTACGACCAAGCCAGTCACTGGGAACACCCTCGGTTGCTTTGGGAACTGGGGGGCGAATCCGCAATTTATGACCGATTGGAACGACTACCCACCCGAACCGACCGTTTGGACTGGTGTGCCCAGCATCGCATTCGTGGGTTGTGCACCAACACGGTGGTGGATACCTTAGGGCTTATCCAGTAACAAACACTAAATAGGTCCTTAATAAATTAGGTAGGGGGGTTAATAGTCTGGTAACAATTGGTCGGTTTGGGGCAGTTCATGCACCCGGATTGGCTCACGCGCTTCAAAATTAGCTGGCGTTGCGGTATGGCCCACCAGCTCATAGCCCATAAAGCCATGCACGGGATCGCGGTCCGGAATTACAAATGTCCCCGTGACCCGCACGCCTCGAAAATCATAGTCAATGGGAACGGGCTCCGTCATTTCTACATACACCACTTGGTTGATGGGCGGCGGGGGGCCATGAATACAGGCAATGGGATCGGGCACTAAAAAAAACTCCGCTACCGTTTCGGCCATAAAGTCTTCATTTAACGGCACCATGTACCCAGCAATCGTGCGGGTCGTCCCCTGCACGGCCTGTATCGGAGCAGGCACTGACG
>JAQCBC010000145.1 GCA_027621615.1 bacterium | reverse complement strand
AACACCTGTGCAGGTACTGCCAGTTTACGTATACGTACGCTGAACTTTGCCTGGTTTGTCAATCTAAAAAACAGTATCAGGAGTTGCACAACCCATAAAATCTATGCCATAATTAAAGACTATTTTGATCGGTAATAAAAAGTAAAAGTGAGGTGACTATGGGCAGCGTTATTAAAAAAAGAAAAAAGAAGATGAACAAACATAAGCATAAAAAATACGGAAAAAAAATGCGAGCATCTAAAAAATGATCACCCCTGAAGTCATACGAAAGTTAGCCGAATTATCTGCTCTGAGTGTGTCTTCATCGGATGAAGCGGTGTATGCTCAGCAATTAACCCAAGTGTTGAATTATATGGATGTTCTGCGGCAACATAACCCATTGGATGCGAGCGTTAGCTGGCCCATTGACAAACAAACCCATACCCGATCCGACCATGCCGTGAATTTAAATGGTGAATTACCCCAGGGGTTTCATCGGACCCATGATGGATTTCCAGTTCCTAAAATTTCCACTGCACAATCATGAATACGATTCTCAGTTATTTAGATTCGGATCAAGGGTGTCGCGACACAATTGATTCGATTTTAAATGCCATTCGATCCGATGCTCATAATGCCGTTGTGGGGACTTATGATCACTTAGCGGCTCAGTTGGCCGATTATTATGACACAACGCAGTCGGATCGCCCATTTGCCGGTGTTCCAATCGCTATTAAAGATAATTTATGTATTCAAAATGAGCTGGTGACCTGTGGGTCTCAAATTTTATCCGGTTACCATTCCCCGTATACTGCAACCGCCATACAAAAATTATTGGATGCTGGGTTTATTCCCATATGCCGAACCAATATGGACGAGTTTGCCATGGGGTCATCCAATGAGACATCGGTCTACGGACCGGTCAAAAACCCCGTAAACCCAACCCGAGTACCGGGTGGATCATCGGGGGGATCGGCGGCGGTTGTCGCTGCCAATTTAGTCCCCGCTGCTTTGGGATCAGACACCGGGGGGTCAATTCGACAACCTGCCGCATTTTGTGGCATTGTCGGGTTAAAACCGACCTATGGCCGCGTGTCCCGATACGGCTTGGTTGCCTTTGCGTCGTCGTTGGATCAAATTGGTCCCATGACGCATACGGTATCCGATGCTGCTGCGTTATTTTCTGTGATTGCAGGGCATGATCCATCGGATGCAACAACCATTGAAAAACCCGTTCCCAAACTGACGCTGAATACAGAACAATCGATTCAGTCGCTAGCCGGTAAGCGCATTGGGGTGCCCACTGCTTTATTATCGGATTCGGTTATCCATCCAGAAATTATTCAAGCCATTCGAAATGTGTTGGATCAATTGGAAAACGCCGGTGCTGACATTGTTGATCTGGACATGCAATTTTTTAACGAGGCTGTAGCAACCTATTATATTTTAGCGCCGGCAGAGGCCGCATCGAATCTCAGTCGATTTGATGGGGTTCGCTACGGGTACCGCAATCTTCAAGCTCAAACCATGCAAGCCATGATGCAAACTACCCGGGAAATTGGATTTGGACACGAAGTAAAACGCCGCATTATGTTGGGGAATTATGTATTAAGTTCTGGGTATTACGATGCGTATTATGGTAAAGCTCAAATCATGCGGGGAGAGCTCTGTCAGCAGTATACAAAAGTGTTCGAATCAGTCGATGCCATTATATCCCCAACGACCCCCACAACCGCATTTGAGTTGGGTGCTCATTTAGACCCCTTGCAGATGTATTTAGCCGATATTGCAACCATACCGGTGAATTTGGCGGGTGTTCCCGCTATATCCATTCCCTGTGGGACCGATAGTCAGCAGTTGCCTATTGGGCTTCAAATTACAGGAAACTGGTTTGATGAGGCCGGTTTGTTGACAGTCGCACACGGGATAGAAGGGCTTTTATCATGACACCATCGGGTATCTATAAAAATTACGAATTGGTAGTTGGATTGGAAATCCATGTGCAGCTGGATACCAATTCAAAATTATTTTGTTGTGCGGCAGCTGGGGTTTCCAGTCAACCCAACGAGCATGTGGGTGCCGTGAGCTTAGGCCTTCCCGGGGCTTTGCCAATACTGAATGAACAGGCAGTTCAGTATGCCATTATGGCGGGTTTGGCGCTGGGTTGTGATATACAAGAAACATCTGTGTTTGCTCGGAAGCATTACTTTTACCCCGATTTGCCTAAAGGGTATCAAATTTCTCAATATGATCAACCCTTGTGTCTCAATGGCTATATACAGTTGTCCGATGGAAAAAAAATCGGCATTACGCGCATTCATATGGAAGAAGATGCGGGTAAGTTGGTTCACCAAGGAGCTAGTGGCTTAGCGGGCTCGTCTGGATCATTGGTA
This sequence comes from bacterium, assembly GCA_027621615.1. Taxonomy (GTDB): domain Bacteria; phylum Margulisbacteria; class Marinamargulisbacteria; order UBA6595; family UBA6595; genus UBA6595. Next base: position 396 of record JAQCBC010000145.1, on the reverse strand, counting down.
GATTTAAATCGGGCGGGGATTCCCTTGATTGAAATTGTATCGGAGCCCGATATCCGAACCCCACAAGAGGCTCGGCAGTATATGGAAAAAGTCCATGAAATTGTCCGGTTTATTGGCGTGTGTGATGGGGATTTAGAAAAAGGCTCGTTTCGCTGCGATGCCAATGTATCAGTTCGCCCAGTGGGAACACCCCAATTTGGGACCCGAACGGAAACCAAAAACTTAAACTCATTTCGATCCGTTGAACAGGCAATACAGCATGAGTTTCATCGTCAAGTGGATGCCTTATTGGCTGGTGAGACCATTGTTCAACAAACGCGGCATTACGATGATGCAACTGGGACAACAACAGCACTCAGAACCAAAGAGGAAGCGCATGATTATCGGTATTTTCCC
>JAQCBC010000144.1 GCA_027621615.1 bacterium | reverse complement strand
GGGTGTGGCCCGGGCCAACTCTCTGAACGCTTGGCGCAGCGGTGCGACCAGCTCACCCTTGTTGAATTGGACCCCACCTGGCTCACCGCCACGCAAACCCGATTAACCGCCAGCCAACCCCAAGCCCGTGTGGTGTATCACGAAGCGGATATTTTACGCATCAACACAACCGATTTGCCCCCCCATCCCATTCATTGGGTCACCAACTTGCCGTATTATATCTCTGCCAAATTTATGCAGCGCTTGGTTTATGACCGGGCCGATTGGGCGCATGCGACTATCATGTTGCAGCAAGAATTTGCCAAAAAGCTGGTAGCCAAGCCCGGGGAAGCCCTGTACAGCAGCTTGGGGGTCTTTTGTCAGTTCTATTTAGACATTCGCTATGCCTTTACCGTGACCCGCACCTGCTTTAATCCCGTGCCTGCGGTGGATTCAGCGGTAATCACAGCCACACCCCGCGCCCAGCGACCTGCGGTCAACGAGTCAATCTTGTTTGCCATTGTGCGCTCCGGGTTTTGGGGGCGCCGAAAACCCCTAATTTCCGCCCTTAAAAAAAGCCCCTTTTTTGATTGGAAACCCGATTATGCAGCCACCCCGGCATTTCAAGCCATTGGCAACCAACGGGCAGAAACCTTAGACATCGCCACCTTTTGTGCCTTAGCGCAAGCCGTTGCGACTGTGGACCCGATTGACACCGGCCCCGAATCGTCTGGATAATAAACCCTATGCACAGACTCATAACCTGGTGTATTGCCCTGCTGAGTACCGGCATCCTGCTGGCAGAAAGCCCCAACGTTGTGGTGATCGTTTTAGATGGCACCACGCACGAGACCCTGCAAGCGTTGCGGCAAAAAAACCGACTCTCCACCCCCCAAACCCTTCCCCATTACAAGCCCCTCAGCGCCGACCCCTTCACCGACCACGCGACGGCCTATGCATCCCTGCTCGACCCAACCCTATGGGCCCACATCCACACCCACGATCCGGACCGTATCACCGGCCTGCTGCTATCCACCCCACCCGGAACCCAAAACCTAACCACGGAACCTGTGTCCGCCGACTGGGTTGCACCTGAATCCCCCCGATCCGTGTATCCGGTGGTCCGAGCCGCCACAGCGTTTATTACCGAGCATGCGGATTCGCCTTTTTTTCTGGTATTTAACATCACGGATATTGAAGCCACGGGCCGCCGGACACGAGCGGGTGCCCAAGCCTATTCCGATACCATCACCCGCTGCGATCAAGCCCTCACGGCTCTCTTCACAACACTTAAATTCTTGGATCGGTCCACGCAGATTCTGGTTACGACATCCTTCGGCTTTGCACCCAACACCCGCAATGCCCTCGGCACCACCACCACTTGGTTGGCTAGCACCCAGCCCATGCCCATCATTCGACATGCCGCCGATCTGCCTGACGCATTGATTGCGACCCTAGGACTGCCGCCTCGAAGTGCCGCATCACCCCCCGAACCCACAGACTGCTGCGACAATTCGAACTTATAACTGCATAGCCAGCTCAATGGCTGACACCATGGACGCGGGATTGGCCTTATCTTGACCCGCAATGTCCACAGCCGTGCCATGATCCGGGGATGTGCGCGTAAACGGCAAGCCCAGGCTAATATTCACGGCTGAGTCAAAGGCCACCATTTTAATGGGTATGAGGCCTTGATCGTGATACAAGGCAATCACACAATCATACTGCCGATGATACGCTTGATAAAACACCGTATCGGGCGGCAAGGGCCCAATCAAATTGCGCATGGATTTGGATTTAATCCATGGGATTAAGATATCGCGTTCTTCATCCCCAATCAGCCCATGCTCCCCCGCGTGTGGGTTCAGGCCGGCAACGGCTATTTTGGGATTTTTTTTGCCCAATCGTTGGCACAAATCCAGAGCATGGGCCAGGGTTTCATCCAAGCGTTCGGGGGTTAGCAAGCTGGGGACGTGCATGAGGGGGCAATGCACGGTGGCCAAGACCACTAAGAGGCGACGGCTCCAAAAGGCCATGCTCACCGATGGCGTTTGGGTTACGGCAGCCAGCCAGGTGGTATGCCCGGGGTGTGGGCATCCTGCCAACGCAAAGTTCTCTTTGCTGACCGGAGCCGTGACCAGGGCGTCTAAATACCCATCCATGCATTCAGCCACAGCAGCCTCCAAGCAGCGCAGGGCAATTTGGCCGTGGGCCGCATGGCGCGATCGCCACGGAATCCGGGGCATTTCCGCAATGGGTACGGTTTGCACGACCCCCATGTCCAGCAAGGAGCGAATGGCCGGGGACCACCGTTTCCAAATGTCGGGGTGGGCGTAGCATCGAAACCGAGCCCGAGACGTTGCGCCAATCTCGGCCAAGGCTTTGATGGCCACTTCGGGGCCAATGCCGCTGGTATCGCCAAATGTTATGCCAATTTTTTTCATGAGATAGTTAATTTAACACGGAGTTTGCCAACTGCGCAACCCCCCCCAGGGCATTAAACCCCGCTCATGTTTAATCCCAAGCCAATTGGGGTATTCATTTATTATGCTATACAATTCTATATTATTTATTGTGTTGACATTTAAAAATTTTTTTAGTATACTGGCTAAAGATCGGTTTAATTTTAACTAAGGGGATAGTATTAGAATGATAGGAGCAGCAGTACCACCAGCATCATCAGGAGCATCAGTACCAGCAGCAACACCAGGAGCATCAGTACCACCACCAGCAGCAGGCACCCACTCAGCAACAGGCACCCACTCAGCAACAGGCACCCACTCAGCAGCAT
>JAQCBC010000143.1 GCA_027621615.1 bacterium | reverse complement strand
GATTTCATAGTGATGCCCGTATTTTCTATGTTGAAAAAGATTTCGGTAGTGGCAGAAATATCGTGTATTTGGATGATTTATCGCATGCTACGATAGCAAGTAAATCGGGTCCAAAGCGGTTTAATGAATCAAATAAAAAATTATCACGAAAGCGGTTTGATGAATCAGATAAAAAATTATCACGAATATTAAAAGAAGGCGGAACCGTTGTGATTAATGTCGATACGTGCGCCCCTAACCAATTGCTAACATTTAATTCGGTAGAATCGGGGGGTGCTGATGCAACCCTGCATGGCATTGGTAATGGGCCTATTTCAGTGCACCCAGAGTGCAAATTTATATTTGTGGGAGAAACTATAAATAAGCAGCAGTTGGATTTTAAATCCCGTGGAAATTGGGCCACACTGCAGCAGTTGAGCAGTCTCATTGGGAAGATAGAGCCAGTTACGTATAGCCCCCCCACAGTAATAATAGAAGATAGCTGTTCGAGCGAAACGATTACGGGGAATTTTGCGGAGGTGGATGTTCAGAACCGACCGCCGGAGGAATGGAAGGGCTGGTTTAAACAAGGGTTCATTAAAGATAGTAATGCCCGATACCCACATATGGTGGAATTACAAGGCAAAAATACACTGGTTCTTAGGGGTGTTTCTCCTGGTTTTAATGATTCTGGCATTCCCGATTCACTGGCGAAGTTTTTAAGTAAACGAGACATTGAGACCGTGTTTATTGTTAAAGATACGCAACCAAAAAAACAACAAGCAGTGCCGTTTGGTTCTGAAAAAACCACAGTGTTTGCAAATAAAGAGACGCTTTTTCAATTGTTAAATTCACCCGTTGTGGGTACAGATGGACGATTATCTGTTGTCAATGCACTTTCAAAATTTAAAAATCCGCTGCAGTTGGTAATCACAGAATCCTTGGCACCTAAGGATTGGTATCAACTGCGTCAATTGCCAAACAATATAATCGTATATAAGGATAAGAATGTTGATGGGCCAGCCGATTTTAATACGGCAGATGTGGCCAATTCGTGTGCAAATAATTCCACAGCGTCAAGCAAGGATACGTTGCCCTTATTGGTGATGGGAGACCAGGAGTATATTCAGAGCGATGAGGTTACTTCTAAGAAAGCGTCTAGTAAGTCGGATGATATCACGCCAACACTATTGGGTCAATTTGATCAAAAGCCCCATGGTCTTGTTTCGAAGATGAAGTCGGGTGAAACAATAGTGGTGTATGTGCCCGATGCGAAGAATCCTCCGGAGAGTTTACGCCCCTTACTTGGTTCATCGCCATGGGCGATTTTAAATGGGGAATTAACACTGTTAACGGGTCGGGTTGTGCTTAAGTCCAGCTCGGATTTGCCAGCTAAAACAGCCGAAGAAAACGAGCCTGCTAATGCCTCAGATTTTACAGACCTAAGATCGCACGGCGAATCGTATTTGACATGTGTCCAATCAGAACTAGGCACTCATCGCTATGTGGCGGTGCATGGGGATGCGGCATGTGGGAAGTCGCATCTGTCTCGACAGCTCAAAAACACGTGTTTCTTGGGTGATATCGGGCAGTCAACCAACGCTAATGATATCCAGGCCGACCCTGCGTTTAAGCAGTGGTTAGAGCAAGGAAAGGCGCAGCAATCGGTGTTGGTTATTGATGAATATAATCTCGCTGAAACAGGGGTGTTTGATTGTTTGAAAGGCACACATATTAATCTGAATGGAGAATTAATTCAATTAACCGATAATCACAAAGTCCTATTTTTAGGAAACAAAGCAACAGAGACTGGTCGAAACAATCACCCCAATTTAATTGATTCTATCGTGACAATGCAATCCCCAAAGCCCGAGTGGGTGGTGGATTATTGTAGTTCTATAGATATCTCCAAAGAATTAAAAGACCAGTTAATTAAAAAAGTTGAAGCGGGTGCGAGTATCCGGGACATTCAAACATTTTTTGCAATGTACCAATTAAACCAAGAAACGGCTTTTGAGAGTGTATTTAAACCAGAGATTTTAGTCACAGAGTTAAGGCCCACTGTTAAGAACTTTTTAGACTATGTTGACCAAAAACCCACGGGCAATCGTGTCTTATACATCACCGGCGAGCCGGGGTGTGGCAAGGACCACAGCATTAAAGAAGCATTAGGGGAGAAAAATATTCAGTATGAGTGTGTTACATTGGGGCAACATATGGATATTGATCAGTTCAAAAAAATGTTTGATACGGCTTATGCAAACGGTACGGTATTGGTGGTGTCTGAATTATCCGCAGCACCCAGTGCCGTTCTGGAGTATATGAATGATAAATTAGCCAAGAAAGCAGACAATAAATTTTGTTTAATTGCAACGGACAATGCCGGATTTGAGGGTCGCGAACCGTTGTCTGGACCGCTTAGAAGCCGGTGTGTGTGCAAAACAATTCAACCCGTTACACGTAATGAATTTGATGAATTATTTAAAACAATGTATTCAGAAGCATTGGTTAAGTTTCATTTTTCATTGGATCCAGGCACTGTTTCACTTCGTCAGTTGCATCGAGCAGGTCAGTTGATGCAAACGCCCAATGAAAGAGTGCTATTAGACGTTATTAGAGAGGTTTATGGAGAAACACTAGCGAATAAATTTATCAATGCTCAACAGCAAACTCAAGGCGGTTCCAGTGGTTTATTCGCTAATGATCCCGAAAGAAGAGATTTATACGCTGAATCAAACCAACCTATTGATCCGCCGTCTATTGCGGGCAACTGTGATGGCGTTAGAAATGGATTTT